>NZ_JBFUHV010000001.1:0-187674 GCF_056402215.1 Rhodococcus sp. P4_B6
GTCGTGCTGATCGCACTCGACGACACCGGCACCGACTACCGCATCCTGGTACGAGCCTCCTTCGCCCGCTACCTCGCGGCGTGGCTCATCGACGCCGCCGAAGAATTCGGCGTCGATCCCGTGTAACGCGACAGTTCTCGGCCCCGGGGGACGACATGGCGCCGTCCCCCGGGCCGGTCTCTGCAATAAGGTTCGCACCACCTCACGTCCCGCGGTGATGCGCGAGGCAGTGACAAGCGCGTTCACACACCGATTCCGACGGACTGCCGATCCTCGACTCCGAGTACCTTGCACGACGACGCCGCCTTGACCAAGATCTCTTCGTACTCCTCCGCCGGATCGGACAGGGCGGTAATCGCTCCGCCGACGCCGAAGTGAACGTGCGTGTCGGTGACCACCATCGTTCGGATCGCCACCGACAAATCGGCGGTACCCGACAACGAGAGATATCCGATCGCACCGGAATACACTCCGCGCGCGGTTCCTTCGAGTTCGTCGATGATCCCCATGGTCCTGATCTTGGGGGCTCCGGTCATCGATCCCGCCGGAAACAGCGCCCGAATCGCGTCGACGATAGTCGCATCTCGGCGCAGACTCCCCCGAACCGTGGACACCATCTGGTGCACCGATGTAAACGTCTCGATTCCGAAGAGGATCGGTACGTGGACTGTCCCCTGCTCGCACACCTTCGAGAGATCATTGCGAACCAGGTCGACGATCATCAGATTCTCGGCCCGGTCCTTCTCGCTCCGGGCGAGAGCACGGAGCAGTCTGTCGTCCTCGTCGGCCGTGGCGCCGCGCGGGCGTGTTCCCTTGATCGGTTTCGATTCCACTGTTCGGTCGGCCCCGACCCGGAGAAACCGCTCCGGGGAGGCGCTGACCACCGACAGTTCCGGGAACGACAGCAGAGCGGCATGCGGCACCGGGTGTAGTCGCTTGATATTGGCGAAGATTCGTGGTGCGTCGACGCCGAACTCGACGGTTGCCCTGTTGGTGAGACATACCTCGTACGTTTCGCCGGCGCTGATGAGTTCGAGGCACTCGCCGATCAGCGACTGGTACTCCGCCTCGCTGTTCCTCAGTTGGAATTCCGCTCCCGTCGGCCGCTCCGAGACAGCCGGTGGGCACACCGGGTCGACGGCCGCGTCTCGGCTTTCGATTGCGGCGGTCGCGGTCTCGAACCACGCATTGCTGCGCTTGTCGTTCGGGGCGGTGCTCAAACTCATGACGTACACACACCGTTGATCGTGATCGATCACCACGGCCCGGTCGGCAAAGATCAGGGCCGCATCCGGATGCCCGGACCGGTGTGCGCGAACTCCGCCGGTCTCCCCTTTCAGCTCGTAACCGAGGTAGCCGACGTAGCCGAGGTTGAAATCGAAGGGAAGAGTGCGGTCCGGTTCCACCGCGCGAAGGCGAAGTTGTGCGTCGAGGTAGTCGAAGAGCGATCCCGCAATCTGCTCGTCGGGCAGCGACTTCCGGCTGATGCGCACTATCGAGGCGTCGACGTCGTAGGTGATGTACTCGGCGTGGGGACCGGAACAGTCCCCCATGATGGTGAAGCGGGAGCCCGGTTCGGGTTGGGCGCTGCCGTCGAGCCAGAAGGTTCCCGGACCGCTTCCGAACAGGGCATGGAACAGTTGTTCGGGGTCCGGGTAGCGGTCTATCCGTCGATACTCGACGGCAAAGCACGGCTGGTGGCCGCGAGGTGGCGGAAGCTGTTCGCGTTCCCGGCACTGGGTGTGCGGTTCGACCGCACTCGGTGCCGTGAGATCCCGGAAATTGGCGAACAGTTCCTTCCCGTATTCGCTGGAGATCGATTCGGGATGGAATTGGACTCCCCAGAGCGGCCTGCTCCGGTGCCGCACCGCCATGACCAGACCGTCTGCCGTCGATGCCAGCACCTCGAGGACGTCGGGCAGGTCCACCGCAACGAGCGAGTGATATCGCACCACGTTCATCGGCGACGGGAGTCCGCGGAATAGGTCGTGGCCGGTGTGCACCATCGGCGAGAGTCTGCCGTGCACGGGCTGCGGCGCCCGCACGATGTCGGCCCCGAACAACGCGCACAGGCCCTGGTGTCCGAGGCAGACCCCGAGGACCGGCAACCCTGCCTCGGCGATGACGCGGGCGCCGATCCCGAAATCGGACGGCTCGGTCGGCGTGCCCGGACCCGGCGAGATGACTACGTTGTCATAGGCCGAGAAGTCGATCGATTCCCACGGCGCATCGTTCGGTACCACGGTCGGACGCACCCCGTTGACGGCGGCGAGCAGTTCGACCAGGTTGTATGTGAAGGAGTCGTAGTTGTCGACCAACAGGGTTCTGACAGACTGCACCATCCATACACCTCCGCTTTCGATGCGACGGACGGATCGCTGGAATACTTTTAGTATACCGTGTATTAACTACTAGTATATCACTAGTTGGGAGTACGGCCATGACCCACTCGATTCCACGTCTGCATCCCGGACGCTCCTTCCGTGACGCCACCGACTACCTCTACCGACTGCCCCGGGGAGCAAAGAGCAGCGGCCTCGCCCGCGCAGGCGAGTTCTACGACCGGTTGGGGACGCCTCAGGATGCGGTGCGCACGGTGCACGTGGCGGGGACTGCCGGTAAGGGCTCGGTGAGCACCTTCCTGGCGTCGATCCTGGACGCCCACGGCTGGCGGGTCGGCGCGCACCTGTCGCCGCATGTCCGTTCGATACTGGAGCGTTTCCAAGTCGCCGGCGCACCGATCACCGAGTGCGCGTTCCTCGACATCGTCGACCGCATCGCCCCGGTCGCCGAGGGCATGGCCGATTCGGACGTCGGGATGCCGACATTCTTCGAGGTGGCCAATGCCATTGCGTTCGCCCACTTTGCGAGCGTGCCAGTGGACTACTCGGTCATCGAGACCGGCATCGGCGGACTGCTCGACGCCACGAACACCATCCGCCGACCCGACAAACTCGCCGTGATCACCCGAATCGGGTTGGATCACACCGACATGCTGGGAGACACCGAATCCGCGATCGCCCGGCACAAGGCCGGCATCCTTCCGCGCGGCGGTCACGGCATCGCCCTGCGCCACCCCTCTCGTGAGGTGCGGCGCACAATCGCCACCGTGGCGCAGGAGCGTCGGTGCGTKCTCGATCAGCTCGACGATCGGGCGATCTCCTGCGACATCTCCGCCGCAGGCACGCACGTTCGATTGCACGACAGCGAGCCGATGAAACTCGGCCTGGAGGGCCGCCACCAGGGCGTCAACGCCGCTCTCGCGCTACGCGCCGCCGAGTTCCTCGCGGCCCGCGACGGCTGGTCTCTCGACCCCGCCAGGGTTCGAGACGGCTTGGCCGATGCCACCCTGCCCGGCCGGTTCGAGCGACGCACGACCGTCGACGGACAGCAGCTCGTGCTCGACGGTGCCCACAACGCGGTGAAGCTTGCCGCCCTCACGTCGACGCTGCAGGACCTCTATCCGGGGCAGCGCTTGACCTGGGTCCTCGCCTTCAAGGACGACAAGGATATCGACGCCGCTCTTGCCGCACTCGCGCCCTCTGCGGCAGGGATCGTGGCCACCGAGTTCCGCGAGACCGGCCGCGGAACCGGCGCGGCCTCCTGCATGCCCGCACGGAAAGTGGCGGAACGCGCTCGCGCGCACGGCTTGCGCTCCATCGCCGTCGAATGCCCCATCGAGGCGGTGACGATGGCGGGACTGGTCGCGGGCGACGCACCGGTGGTCGTCAGCGGCTCGTTCCTTCTTCTCAGCGCCGTCACGTCGGTCCTCGAACCGGCGCGGAGCGCACACCGCTGACACCGTCGACGGACACTTTCCGGAAGTTATCCGGACAATACTTGACCACACCCCCAACCTGACCTACCGTGGTACACATCACTGATATATCAATCTGCTGATTTGCCGCTCCGGTGGGTCGGCTTTGTCCTGCGAAGACCTCCTCACTCCCGCTCAGTACACCGAGGAACTCGGCGAAGCGGTATGAGCGCGCAGTCTTCCTGCTGCCTCCGCTGCTTCCACCGCGTGCCCTCGAGGTGCACAGACACAGGATTGTGATTCCATGACCATCAGCGTGTTCGACCTGTTCTCCGTCGGCGTCGGCCCGTCGAGTTCGCATACCGTCGGACCCATGCGAGCCGCCGCGCGATTCGTCTCCGACCTCCACACGCTCGGCGCTTTCGATGAAGTCGTCGACGTGCGAGTGGACCTGTACGGATCACTCGCGGCGACCGGCGCCGGGCACGGGACGATGTCGGCCGTGCTGCTCGGACTGGAGGGCTACCGTCCCGAGGAGATCGAGACCGAGAAGATGGAACAGCGGCTCGAGATCATCCGCAGCACCCGCCACATCTCGCTGGGCGGATCCCGCGACATCGCGCTCGCCGAGGACGAAATTGTTCTGCGCCCGTTGACCGTTCTTCCGTTCCACCCCAACGGGATGACCCTGACCGCCTACGCCGGCGGGAACGTCGAGGTCCACAAGGAGACCTACTTCTCGGTCGGCGGCGGCTTCGTCGTCACGGAGGCGGAGAGCACCGCGACCACCACCGCCGAGTCCCGTGGCCTGACGTACGGGTCCGCGAAGGAACTCCTCCAACTCTGCGACCGCTTCGGATACAGCATCAGCGAACTCATGCTGTCGATCGAACGGGAGTCGCGGTCCACCATCGAAATTTACGACGGGTTGCTGCACATCCGCGACGTGATGGTCGAGTGCGAGCAGCGTGGCATCTCCCGCGACGGATACCTGCCGGGTGCACTGCGGGTTCGCCGACGCGCCCGCGACTGGTTCCTGCGTCTGGATGGCGAAGATCCGGATCGTGCACCGGAATTCGCGGAGGACTGGGTCAACCTCGTGGCGCTTTCGGTCAACGAGGAGAACGCCTCGGGCGGCCGGATCGTCACCGCGCCCACCAACGGCGCCGCGGGCATCATTCCCGCCGTGTTGCACTACGCCGTGCACTACACCCCGGCGGGTAAGGCCGACCCGGACGGCACCGCGATCCGGTTTCTGCTCACTGCCGGTGCCATCGGGTCGCTGTACAAGGAGCGGGCCTCGATCTCAGGCGCCGAAGTCGGGTGCCAGGGCGAGGTGGGTTCGGCGGCGTCGATGGCCGCGGCAGGTCTGGCCGAGATCCTGGGCGGCACACCGGAACAGGTGGAGAACGCGGCGGAGATCGCGATGGAGCACAGTCTCGGCCTGACCTGCGATCCGATCGAAGGTCTGGTGCAGATTCCGTGCATCGAGCGAAATGCGATCTCGGCGGGCAAGGCCATCAACGCCGCCCGGATGTCGCTGCGCGGTGACGGTACCCACCGGGTCAGTCTCGACCAGGTGATCGAGACGATGCGCTCGACCGGCGCCGACATGCTCTCGAAGTACAAGGAGACCTCCACCGGCGGCCTCGCGGTCAACGTTCCCGTCAACTATGTTGAGTGCTGACCGGAAGGCAAGTTGCTTCACCCGTTCCGCGTTGACGAACCTGCTCATCACGCTCGACGCAGTTCTGTATCACCAGAACGCGACCCGGGCCGCCGAGCAACTCGGCGTCTTGCAGCCGGCCATCTCGGCAGCCCTTCGCCGACTGCGCAGGCACTTCGACGACGAATTGCTGCGGCGGGTCGGAAATCGGTTTCAGCTGACGCCCCTGGGAATGGAACTGCGCCTGCACACTCGACTCGTGCTGGACGGCGTCGAACGCGCGATTGCGGTTCGTCCCTGCCGCACCGGATCATCTGCCGCAGGCGGAGCAGATCTTGACCGCACTGGACTTGATGCTGGTGCCGGAAGACCTCGGTCGAGACCTGCCGAGTGAGGAACTGTTCCACGACGAATGGGTGATCGTGATGGACCGGCACCACCCGTCCGCACCGCACGGACCCTCGATCGACGACCTACAGGCCCTCCCGTGGGTGCTCGTCCGGCACAGTCGAACCCCGGCAGATTCCGCGGCGCAACTGTTGCGCCTGAGGGGGATCGAACCCTGGGTGCAGGTCAGCACGGAGACGTATCTGACGGTGCCGCCTCTGGTTGTCGGCAGCGACCGTCTGGCACTGGTCCCCACACGCCTGTTCGACGCCGCCGTCGACAGTCGTGGGCTGGTGAGCCGCCCGTGCCCCGTCCGCCTCGCACCCCTGGTCCAGCGCATGTGGTGGCATCGGGTCCACAACTACAATCCGCAACACCGCTTCCTCCGGCACGTCGTCATGACGACTGCGCAGGAGGTGGGTGGTGGCCGTCACCCGCGCATCTGCGGGTGACGGGCACGAGGGGCCGGTGGTCGCCGGTGCTCACATTCGGGGGGAGCCGTCGCGGATTGCCCGGTACCACTGCACGATCGCTTCGGTGGAACTGTCCACACTCTCGGCGACCCCGCCCCCACCGACTGCCCGGTGTAGTTGCAGGGCTTGATCCTTGCCGAGTTCGACGCCCCACTGGTCGAACGAATTGATGTTCGACAGCACACCTTCGGTGAAGACCTGGTGCTCGTAGAGCGCGATCAGCTGGCCGAGCACGCCGGGACTCAGCTCGGGGGCGAGAATCGTGGTCGACGGACGGTTCCCCGCCATCACCTTGTGGGGAATCAGGTCTTCGAGGATCCCGTCGGCGGCGAGATCCGCCGGGGTACGGCCGAATGCGAGCACTCTGCGCTGGGCGAGCAGGTTGCTGACCAGAACGTCGTGCATGCTGCCGCTGCCGTCGCTCAGCGGCAGGTCGGCGGCCGGTTCGGCGAATCCGAGGAAGTCGACCGGGACCAGGCGGGTGCCCTGGTGCAGGAGCTGGTAGAAGGCGTGCTGCCCATTGGTGCCGGGCTCACCCCACCAGATCGCCCCGGTGGAGACATCGGTCGGCGTCCCGTTCAGCTGCACGGACTTGCCGTTCGATTCCATCGCGAGTTGCTGCAGATACGCGGGCAGGGCTGCGAGGTCGTTGGCGTAGGGCAGGACCGCCCGGGTCTCGGCGTCGAAGAAGTTCGCATACCAGAAACCCAGCAGAGCGAGCAGGACCGGTGCGTTCGACTCGAGCGGCGCCGTCGCGAAATGCCGGTCCACGGTGTGCATGCCGGCGAGGAAGTCGCCGAACGCACCTCGTCCGATCGCGAGCATCACCGGCAGGCCGATCGCCGAGCCGATCGAGTAGCGGCCACCGACCCAGTCCCAGAACTCGAACATGTTGGCCGGGTCGATGCCGAACTCGGCCACCTTCGCCGCGTTGGTGGACACGGCCACGAAATGCCGGTCGACCGCGTCCTCCCCGAGCGCGCCGATGACCCAGGACCGGGCCGCGGTGGCGTTGGTGAGGGTCTCGATCGTCGTGAAGGTCTTCGACGCGACGACGAACAGGGTGGTCGCCGGATCGAGGCCGTCGAGGGCAGCCAGCAGGTCTGCCGGATCGACGTTGGAGACGAACCGCACCGACAGATCGGGGTGGGAGTAAGGGCGCAGCGCCTGGCACACCATCCGCGGGCCGAGGTCGGATCCGCCGATCCCGATGTTGACGACGGTGGTGATGCGCCGGCCGGTGGCTCCCCGCCACCGGCCGCTGCGCACCCGGTCGGTGAAGGTGGCAATCCGGTCCAGCACTCGATGCACGTCGGCGACGACGTCGCGCCCATCCACAGACAGTTCCGCAGATGCGGGCAGCCGCAACGCGGTGTGCAGGGCGGGCCGGTTCTCCGTGGTGTTGACCGGGTCTCCGCGGAGCATGCAGTCGCGGTGGTCCTCGAGACCGACGGCACGGGCCAGCGCGACGAGCAAGGGCAGCGTGTCGCGGTCGATGCGGCTCATGCTGTAGTCGATGAATAAATCACCGGCGGTGACCGTCAGATCCCTGCCGCGTCGGGGGTCGGCGCCGAACAATTCCCTCAGATGCACCGAGGCGATGTCACCGTAGTGGTCCTGCAGGCGCTGCCATTCGAGAAACGCTGTGATGCTCGGTGATACGGACGTCGCGGTCACGGGTTACGCGACCTCGACAGGCTCGGCGCTGCTGACGGCGTGCCCTCCGAACTGCCGGCGCAGCGCGGAGACCGCCTTCATCGCCGGGGAGTCGTCCTGACGGGACGCGAACCGGGCGAACAGTGCCGCGGAGATCACGGGGGCGGGGACGGCGTGGGCGATCGCTTCCTCGACCGTCCACCGGCCTTCACCCGAGTCCTCGGTGTACCCGGAGATCGAGCCCAGCCCCGGGTCTTCGGACAGGGCCTGGACGAGGAGGTCCAGCAGCCAGGAGCGCACCACGGTGCCCTGCGACCAGGCCCGCAGCACCGCCGGGACGTCCGCGATGGACTCCTCGGCCGCGAGGAGTTCGTAGCCTTCGGCGTACGCCTGCATGAGCCCGTATTCGATCCCGTTGTKCACCATCTTCGCGTAGTGCCCGGCTCCGATGCCGCCGGCATGGACGAACGAGTCCGCACGGTCCCCTTCGGGACGGAGGGCGTCGAAAATCGGTAGCAGCCGGGCGATGTCGTCTTCGTGGCCACCGGCCATGAGCGCGTACCCGTTCTGACGTCCCCAAACGCCGCCGGAGACGCCGCAGTCGACGTAGCGGACGTCGTGTTCGGCGAGCAGGGCTGCGTTCACCTTGTCGTCGGTGAACCGGGAGTTGCCGCCGTCGACGACCACGTCGCCGGGGGCGAGGAGCCGGGAGAGTTGCTCGATCACCTGGCGGGTGGGCGCGCCGGCGGGCACCATCACCCACACCGCCCGCGGTGCGGGAAGGGCCTCGACGAGGGCCTCGAGGCTGCGGACGTCGCTGACGTCGGGATTCGGATCGTAGCCGACGACGTCGTGCCCCTTCTCACGCAGACGTTCGCGCATGTTCGATCCCATCCGACCGAGCCCTACCACACCGAGTTTCATCGTCACCGTTTCACTTTCGCCGTCGATCCGTCGAGTACCTGCTCTATGTGTAGTGCCGCGCGACGCCTGGTTCACCTGACCGGATGGGGAGCCGCTACTGGTCACCCGGCCAAGTGCTTTCGCCGCTCGCCGCTCCGACACTGATAGCCGACGCATTGTCCGAATGCGCCTGTCGAGGAGCGAATGTACGGAGTGCAGCAGAAGTGACCGTGTCTGAAGTGCAGCAGAGCGTCCCGCTCACAAGCGAAGTCGGTGGCCGCGTCGGCGGGGAACTGGTGATCGGTGACATCGGCCCGGTGGCCGACTTGTCTTCGCTGGTGATCTTCGGCATCACCGGTGATCTGGCCCGCAAGAAACTGGTTCCCGCAATCTACGATCTCGCTCATTGTGGTCAGCTACCCGCGGGGTTCGATCTCGTCGGATTCGCCCGCGATGCCGCGAACAGCGAGCCGGTGTTGCGGGAGTCGGTGATCGCTCATGCCCGGCGGCCGTTCGACCCCGCGGTCTGGCAGGCCCTGACGCAGCGCATCCACCTGGTCGAGGGGTCGTTCGACGATCCGGGCGGGTTCACGCAGCTGGCTTCGCTGTTGGCCGTCCTCGATCAGCGCCGCGGCAAGCCGGACAATTACGTCTTCTACCTGTCGGTCCCGCCCTCCGCTTTCGCCACCGTGTGCGGCCGGCTCGCGGTCGTCGGGTTGAATCGGCCCGCACGCGGGTGGCGACGGGTGGTGGTCGAGAAGCCGTTCGGTCACGACCTGCCGAGCTCCCGGGCGCTCGAGGTCGTACTGGCACAATATTTTCCACCGTCGTCGATCTACCGGATCGACCACTATCTGGGCAAGGAAACGGTACAGAACATCCTCGCGCTGCGGTTCGCGAACGGGATGTTCGAACCGCTGTGGAACAACCGGCACATCGACCACGTGCAGATCACGATGGCCGAGAGTGTCGGGGTGACCGGACGGGCCGGGTATTACGACGGCGTCGGTGCCGCCCGCGACGTCATCCAGAACCACCTACTCCAGTTGCTGGCGCTGATCGCCATGGAGGAACCCGTCGGCTTCGACGCCGACAGCATCGCCGCCGAGAAGGTCAAGATCCTCTCCGCCACCGAACTACTCGGACCCCTGGATCAGACGTCGGCCCGCGGCCAGTACGGGCCCGGCATCGACGACGACGTTCGGCTCCCCGGCCTGACGGAGGAGGACGGGTTCCCTGCCGACTCGTCGACGGAGACCTTCGCCGCCCTGACCGTCGGGATCACCACTCGCCGCTGGGCGGGAGTGCCGTTCTACATCCGCACCGGAAAACGGCTGGCGCGCAGGGCCACCGAGATCGCGGTCACGTTCACGCCACCCGCTCACGGGTCGCCCGCGGCCCGCGCCGCCGGGGTCTCGAACGTCCTCGTCTTCCGCGTCCAACCCGACGACGGGATCGAATTGCACATCGGCGCCAAGCGCCCGGGGGGTGGCATGCAGATCCAGCCGGTGAGCTTGGGCATGGACTTCCGGTCGGTGTTCGACCCGGCGCCGGAGGCGTACGAGCGGCTGATCGGTGACGTCCTCCGCGGGGACGGGACACTGTTCCCCCGCCGCGCGGAAGTCGAGCACTCCTGGCGGATCATCGACCCCCTCCTACAGCACTGGGCCACGGCCGGCCGGCCGGACACCTACCCGGCAGGCACCTCGGGCCCCGCGTCCGCCGACGACATCCTGAGCCGCTCCGGCCGGGTGTGGCGCACGCTCTAGTTTCAGCCCCACGTGAGTGCCAAAGTGTGCCCCGGCACGCTTTGGCACTCACCTGTCTCCGGTAGTTCCCGGGCACGCGAAATACCCTGAGCAGCGATCCTGCTCAGGGTATTTCGGGTGCCGAAGACTACTTGGCGAGTGCGTCCTTGAGGGCCTTCGCTGCAGCGGCCGGGTCGGCGGCGCTGTAGATGGCGCCACCGGCGACGGCGACGTCCGCACCGGAATCACGGACGGCCTTGATGGTGTCGACCTTCACGCCACCGGCGATCGAGAACGGGACGCCGGCGATCTTGCCGTCGTCGAGCAGGGTCTGGATCGAGTACCCGGGCTGGGCCTGCTCGTCGAGACCGGCGTGGATCTCGACGAACGCGACACCGAGCTTGGCGATCTCGCGGGCCCGCTCGACACGGTTCTCGACACCGATCAGGTCGGCGACGACCTTCTTGCCGTGCTTCTGACCGGCCTCGACGGCACCCTTGATGGTGGCGTCACCGGCGGCACCGAGGACGGTGACCAGGTCGGCACCGGCCGCGAACGCGAGGTCGGCCTCGAGGAAACCGGCGTCGGCGGTCTTGAGGTCCGCGAAGACCTCCTTGTCGGGGTGCGCAGCCTTCACAGCGCTGATCACACCGAGGCCGGCGCTCTTGATCAGCGGCGTGCCCAGCTCGATGATGTCGACGTACGGGGCCACCTTGTTGGTCAGCGCCAGCGCGTCCGCGGTGGTGAGAAGGTCGACTGCTACCTGCAGCTTCGTCATGTATTTCTCCTGTTTCTTTCTTGGGGGGTTCAGGGGTGGTGCTGGTTCAGCCGATGTTGGCGTGGCGTTCCCACAGCCGTTCGGCGGTCTGGTCCGCGTGCGACCACAGCGCCTGGAACAGCGCGTCGAAGGCGAGGAGGACGGACTGCTCGAACAGGCTGCCCGCGTACTGCGCGGTGATCGCGGCGCTGTGGTCCTGCTTGTCGGCCGCCGGGAGCACCAGGATCTCGTCGGCCCGCTGCGCGAGCGGCGACTCGGCGGCCGTGGTGACCGCGACGACGGAGGCGCCGACCTTCCGGGCGGTGTCGGCGGCCCCGATCACCGAGGCGGTGGTCCCGGACCCCGACACCGCGATCAGGACGTCGCCCGATCCGACGGCGGGGGCGGTGACCTCACCGGCCACGTGGACGCGCAGGCCGAGGTGCATCAGGCGCATCGCGGCCATCTGCACGGCCAGGCCGCTGCGTCCGTTGCCGATCACGAACACCGCGCGGGCGGAGGTGATCAACGCGCCGGCACGGTCCCACTGTTCGGCGGCAACGGAATTGAGCAGCCGTTCGTTCTCGTCCAGCACGATGCGGCGCCCATCGTCGAACCGTGTTCGAGT
Source organism: Rhodococcus sp. P4_B6 (assembly GCF_056402215.1). Lineage (NCBI taxonomy): Bacteria > Bacillati > Actinomycetota > Actinomycetes > Mycobacteriales > Nocardiaceae > Rhodococcus > Rhodococcus sp. P4_B6. Next base: position 11,976 of record NZ_JBFUHV010000001.1, read on the forward strand.
GTCTTCGATGGTGACGGTCATGATCCTCCTCGGTATAGCGGGTCCGGTCGTGGAGACAAGATTGCCGAGCCCGCACCCCGACGGCACCCGGTCGCTCGACGAGTGCGCGCTGGCCGGATGGCCAGTGCCGCCGCACACCGATCGGCCCTACGGTGGATGCCGTGGTAAGCGTCGAGGACACCGATCGGAAGCAAGCGCAGTCGTGGGCGGACATGCGCGCCGTGATCGCGGGCCCGCTGCCGGACATCGCGGCGCGTTTCTCCCGGTATCTGACCTCACTGTGGTCACATGACGCGCTCGTGATCTTCACGTGTGAATGCACCGGGCGACCACGGAAGGTCGCCGGGAACCGGGAGATCGTCGACCGCGTCACCATCGACGAACTCGACGCCCTGAAGAAGTCGGCCGACCTCGGCACGGTTTTCGACGGGGTCCAGATTCTCGGAGGGGCCCGGCGCCCGCTCTGGGTGGTGCGCGATGCCACCGACACCCTGCTGGTCGTCGTACCCAAGCGGGTCCAACCCGAACCGCCCGACCCGGACCTGATCGTGGCGCTGTTCGGGATCGTCGCCACCTCGATCCGTCAGCAGGTCGCCCAGGCCAGCCCCGACTACCTCGCCGAGTCCCGCGCCGCGTCCAGTGAACGGGCCCGCACCATCGCCGAACTCACCGAGATTCACGACGCCACCCTGTCCTCGATCCTGGGGACACTGCGATCGAACGACCTCGACGATCGCCGCTCCCGCATCACCGCCAGCGAGACGGCGTCGGCGGCGTTGATCGCGCTGCGATCGGCGGGCGATGCCGACCGCGCCCTCTCCGAGGAGGCGGTCACCACCGCGTTCGCCCGGCTACAGGGAGAACTACGTCCGCTGCTGCGGCATTGCGAGGTCGAGATCGACTACGTCGAACCCCCGGCGGACGGGCGACCGCTTCCGGGCGAGATCGCGCATGCGGCCAGGGCGATGGTCCGCACCATCGTCCTGGCGTTCGGGGCGCAACCGGTGCTGGCCCGGCTGCGGGTCGCGTGGGACTGCGACGGCGACAACGTGCTGCTCGAGGTCCGAGATCAGGGCTCCGGAGCGATCGACGGCGGCGCCCTCACCCGGCAACTGGCCGGGCGGCTGCACACCCTGCGCGGGCGCGTCGACATCGAAAGCATCGCCGGGTGGGGTAGCCGGGTGTCGCTCGTGATTCCGCTGGATCCCCCGGCCGCACGCCCGGACGAGCACCTGCTGTCCACCCTCAATCCCCGGGAACTCGAGGTCCTCGCGCATCTGACGGTCGGCAAACGCAACAAGGCCATCGCCTCGGAACTGGGCATCAGCGAGAGCACGGTCAAGTTCCACGTCGCCAGCGTGCTGCAGAAACTCGACGTCACCAACCGCGGCGAAGCCGGTGCGATCGGAATTCGCGCGGGCATTTCGCCCGACGCAGCGATGGTCACCGGCGCGCGACGGTAGCGGGAGGCGCTCCCACCTCGGGATCGGAAAATCCGGATCGGCGGTCGTCCGTCCCGGGTCGCCGCGCGGGTTGGCGGACTATCCTGGGGGAAGCGTGTCAGAGGTGGTGCAAGCCTATGGCGGATGATCGGTGGGCCACGCAGCGCGAGCCGGATATCGCGGTGGAACTGTCCGCCGCCGGCTTCGACGACGCCGTGGAGATCGGACGGGGCGGGTTCGGGGTCGTCTATCGCTGTGTGCAGGAAGATCTCGACCGCACCGTTGCCGTCAAGGTCCTCACCACCGACCTCGATCGCGAGAATCTCGCCCGCTTCGTGCGCGAGCAACGCGCGATGGGCCGCATGTCCGGGCACCCCAATATCGTCGATCTGTATCAGGTGGGCATCACCCGGAGTGACCGCCCCTTCCTGGTGATGCCGTATCACGAACACGGATCCCTGGACGCACAGATTCGCACGACGGGTCCGATCGGGTGGGAATCGACCGTTCGGCTCGGGGTGAAGATCGCGGGCGCACTCGAGACCGCTCACCGTGCGGGCACGTTGCACCGGGACGTCAAACCGGCGAACATCCTGCTGACCGAATACGACGAACCGCAACTGACCGATTTCGGTATCGCCCGGGTGTCCGGTGGCTTCGAGACCGCCGCCGGGTCGATCACGGGTTCCCCGGCATTCACCGCGCCCGAGGTGCTCGAGGGCCGCCCGCCCACCGTCGCCTCCGACGTGTACAGCCTCGGAGCAACACTGTTCTGCGCACTCACCGGACATGCCGCGTTCGAACGCCGCAGCGGTGAACAGGTCGTCGCCCAGTTCCTCCGGATCTCCTCGCAGCCGGTCCCGGACCTGCGCGACACCGGCATCCCGAACGACGTGTGCGGAGCACTGGAACGGGCGATGGCCCGGTCCGTGGAGAAACGTCCCGGCAGCGCCGCCGAATTCGGCGACCAACTACGCGTCACCGAACGCACACACGGGATGGCAGTCGACCACATGCATGTGCCCGCCCAGAGAACCCCGCGACAGCCACCCGGCAAGAACGCCGAGGCCACCGAGGCCGCGCCACCGCTCGCACCGAAGCCGACACCGCGTCCCTACCCGGTGCAGACGCCACGGACGCCACCGGTCCCGCTGACCAAGTTCCGCCCACCGACGACCACCCGGAAACTGGTGCGGCGTCACCGCCTGCTCGACGAACTCCGGGCGAGCCGGGGCTGCCGGCTGACCCTGGTCCACGGTCCCGCCGGGTTCGGCAAGAGCAGTCTGGTCGCGCAGTGGCGGGACGAACTCGTCGCCGCCGCAGTCACTGTCGCGTGGCTGACGGTGGACTCGGACGACGACAATGCGGTGTGGTTTCTCTCGCACCTGATCGAAGCGATCCGGCGGGTGCGGGCGGAAGTGGTCGGCGATCTCGGGCAGGCACTCGAGGAGCAGGGGCAGTCGGTCGAGCGATTCGTGCTCACCTCGCTGATCAATCGACTGCACGAGAGCGGGGATCCACTTGTCGTCGTGATCGACGACTGGCATCGGGTCACCGCGCCGACATCGATCGCGGTGATGGAATTCCTCCTCGACCACGGCTGCCACCACCTGCAGATCATCGTGGCCAGCCGCAGCCGGTCCGGACTGCCGTTGAGTCGCATGCGCGTGCACGACGAACTCAAGGAAATCAATTCCACAGCACTGGGATTCGACTTCGCCGAATCCAGGGACTTCTTTGCCGAACGAATGCAGACACCCCTGACCGACTCCGACGTCGAGGAGCTCCGAGCCTCGACCGACGGATGGATCGCGGCGCTCCAATTGGCGTCGCTGTCCCTGCGGGAATCCGGCGGCCCGGACACTCTGCTCGAACGGTTCCGCGCCGGAACCGACACCCTGGGTGAGTATCTCGCGGAGAACGTCCTCGACGCACTCGAACCCGACCTCCTCGATTTCGTTCTCGCAACCGCAGTTCCGGAACGGGTGTGCGGCGAATTGGCGTCGGCCCTCGCCGACATCCCCGACGGCGCAGCGCGGCTCGAGCAGGTCGTCGCCCGCGATCTGTTCCTCGGCCGGGCGGCCGAGGACCGTAGGTGGTACCGCTATCACCACCTCTTCGCTCAGATCCTGCGCCAGCGTCTCGAGCGCGATCACCCCGACCGGATCGCGGCGCTGCACCGGCGAGCGGCCTCCTGGTTCCGGGAACGGCACCTCCTCGGAGAGGCCCTCCACCACACACTCGCGACCGGTGACCGAACCGCCGCGGTCCGGCTCCTCGAAGACGACAGCCTGTATCTCCTCGACCGGTCGCAGATGTCGACGCTGCTCGGCCTGATCGACAAGCTGCCCGCCGATTGGGTGCTGTCCAGTCCCCGATTGCAGCTGACGATCGGGTGGGCGAACACCGAGCTGCAACGGCTCGACGTCGCAGCGAACGCACGGCGCCGCACGCTGGAGCTACTCGACACTCTCGACCTTCCCGACGACGAGCGCGCCCAGCTCCAGGTGGAAGCCAACGTCCTGCAGGCCGATATCAGGATCACCGCCGATCATGCGGCGGGTGTCAAAGACCTTGTCGCCGAATGCCTGACCCACGCCCACGACCATCATCCGTTCGTGGTGTCGTTGGCGGCACTGATCGCCACCATCGTCGACACGTACGAGTTCCATTTCGACGAGGCGTACGACAGGCAGACGTGGGCTGCCCCGTACCACCGGAAGACCACCGGGCCCTACTCCGTGGCGTACGGGTACTGTTTCGCCGGCATGGCGAGGGCGGAGCAGCTCGATATCGCCGGGGCGAGCGAGCTGTATCACCGGGCGTTCGATCTCGTGCGGGAGGCCGGCAACACCCAATCCCAGCACGCGCGACTCACCCGTGCGCTGCTCGCCGAGGAACTCTATCTGCAGGACAGGATCGAGGAGGCGGCCGAGCTACTCGGCGAGACCTCCGACGCCGCGTCACTGGGTGGTGCGTCCGATTTCATGATTCGCCATTACTGCCTGGGCGCACGGATCAGATCGGTACGCGGCGACCACGCGAGCGCGGGATCCCTACTCGACGAAGGCATCCGCACCGCGCACATCCTGTCCCTCCCCCGACTGCGCGCAGCGGTGGACGGTGAACGGGTGCGGCTGGGATTGCCGCCTCGGCCCCGTTTCGTCCCGGTCACCCGCGGAACGCGCCGGGAACCGGTGGACGGCATCGAACGCGTCACCGCCGAACTGGAGGACGAGTCCGCAATCCTGCTACTCGTCCGCAGTGGCGACGCCGAGCAGATCCGTATCGCCTGCGAGTGGGCCGGCGACTGGTTGCGTGCCCTCGAAGGAACCGAACGCGCCATGGCGCGACTCCACGCCGGCCGGCTGCTCGCCACGTGCCTGTGGGCGGCCGGGCGGGCGGATGACGCCCACGAGGCGCTACTGCCCGTCGTTGCGCACTGTGCCCGGCACGGCCTGATCCGCTTCCTCCTCGACGGCGGACCGGAGACGGTCACCGCGCTCCGATCCCTCCGTGAACGACTGAGTGCGACTGGTGGGGAAGAGCATCCGGAGATCACACCGAGTTTCGTCGACAGAGTACTCGGCTCACCAGCCTGAACGAGCGCATCACGGGTCGGCGGTGAGACGCGGCGTCGGGTTCAGCCAGCCACCGACGCACCCAGATAGCTCGGCGGCGCGATTCCGTCCAGCGCCAGCGCGACTGCGGCCCGGGCGGCGACGGGCCCCATCAGGTTGCCGGTCCCGTTGTACCCTCCGACCGCGAAGACACCGGGCCGCACCTCGCAGCACAGGGGGCGACCGTCGGGAGTGAAGCCGACGGACGCCGCCCATCTCCGCGTCACCGACACCGGCCGCCCGGCCATCCGTTCGGCCACCCTCTCGATGTGGGACTGCACCGGTCGGGTCGGCTCAGTGTCGGACGTCCACTCCGCGTCGGCGAACAGGTCGCGGCCACCGCCGACCAGCAATCGGCCGTCGGCGGATTGCTGCGCGTAGTCGTAGCCCCACCGCCCGTACACCGGGCACGGCAGGCGCCGCGGCAGTCCGGGCACGGTGCCGAGCATCTGCAGTCGCGCGGTGCGGACTCGGCCGGCCAGCTCCGGAAGTACCTGCTCGAGTTTCCCGTCCACGGCCACCAGAATCACCGGTGCGCTCACCGTGCCGTGCCAGGTGTGCACGACTCCGGGTCCGAGTGAGGTGACCGGCGAATTCTCGTACAAGCTTGCCGAATTCCGCAGTATCGACGCGAGACCCAATGCTCGGCGCGACGGATTCGTCGCCGCGTCGTCGGGCAGGAATATCCCCTGCCCCAGCTCCCCGTCGTAGGGTTCGACGGCGATGGCATTGTCCCGCAGTGCCTGTGCGAGCGTGTCGCAATCCACCAGTTCTGCTGCCCGCTCGGCGGCTTCGGCGTCGTCGACGGGATCGCCGGGGAGTCCGGCCAGTCGAATCGACCCGGTTCGCGTGATCACGTCCGTACCCAGCACGTCGGCGAGGTGGTCGAGTTCGGCGAGCGTCGCCCGGTACAGGTCCACCGACGCCGCACCCCACGCGGCGACCGACGAATGCAGGAACGCCGCCGGACCACCCAGCAGGAATCCGCCGTTCCGTCCGGCCGCGCCCGAGGCAACGCGACCCGAATCGAGGCCGACGACGGTGAGCCCGCGGGTTGTCAGTTCCTCGACAGCGGCGAGACCGGAACCGCCGAGTCCGACGACGCACGCATCCGCGGTCAGGCGTGATTCCAACCGCGGCAACCCCGACCATGCCGCCACTACCGGGTCGTCATCCCACGCGCACCGTGAATCCATGACGGACACGGCAGCTTTCAGTCGGTGAGGTCGAGGGCGGCGCGGACGATGCTGTCAGTGTCGATGCCGTGGTAGCGGTAGACGTCGTCGAGGGACCCGACCTGCCCGAATTTGCTGACCCCGAGCGCGGCACCGGGCACGTTGTTGATGCCGGTCAGGAACGCGAGGGTGTGCGGGTGCCCGTCCAGGACGGTCACCATGGGCGCCGCCCGGTCGGCGGGGAACACCTGGTCGAGGATCCACGAGGGACCGTCGGCGAGTCCGCGGCGGGCCTGGACCGCCTCGAACAGCAGTCCGGGGCTGGTCACACACACCACATCCGCGGCAATCCCCTGCTCGGCCAACCGGTCTGCGGCGGTGAGGGTTTCGGTGATCATCGCACCGACCCCGACCAACGTCACCACCGGCTTGTCGGTGTGCCGCAGCGTGTAGGCGCCGGCGACGACCTGCCGGCGGCGGCGTTCCCGGGCCGCGGGGTCGGAGGGCACGGCGGCGAGGGTCTGATCGACCGGGCGGGTCGACAGGCGCAGGTACGACGAGGAACCGTCCGGCCGTCCCAGCCGGGAGATGCTGTCGAGCAGGGTCCATTCGACGTCGATCGCGAACGCCGGCTCGAAACTCACACACCCGGGCTGCTCCAGCCCGATCGACGGCGTCTTGATCGACTGGTGCGCCCCACCCTCCGCGGCAAGGGTGACGCCGGAGGGAGTGCCGACCAGGATCGACTGCCCGCCCGCGTAGATCCCGTACGACCACGGCTCGAGGGCACGTTCGACGAACGGGTCGTACATCACCCCGATCGGGAACAGCGGCTGACCCCACCGGCTCCAGGTGGCTCCGAGCTCCCCCATCAACCCGACCAGGTTGGTTTCGGCGATCCCCAGTTCCATGTGCTGCCCGGTGGGCTTTTCCCGCCAGTGCATGATCGTCTCGGCGTCGTCGTCGAACCAGTTGCGGCGCTCGTTCGGCGACCACACCCCGACCTTGTTCAACCAGCCCGCCAGATTCGTCGTCGACGAGACGTCCGGGCTGACCGTGACCACCCGCTTCGCCGCGTCCGGGGCCTGACGCGACAGATCCAGCAACGCCCGCCCGAGCGCTGCCTGGGTCGTGGACGTCCCGGACGGGGTGCGCCCGATGTCGGCGGGGACGGCGGGCGGTGTGGCGAGTTCGACCTTCTTGCGCGTCAACGTCTCCGCGGTGGCCGCGCACACCCGGCCCGCGGTGCTGTCCGCGGCGAACCGTGCCCACGGATCGTTCGGATCCATCCCCAGTTCGGTGGCCAGCTGTTGGTACTGCTCCACCGTCAGCAACGACGAATGATTCTGCGGGTGCCCCTGCGTGGGCAGGCCGCGGCCCTTGATGGTGTACGCGATGATCACCGTCGGCCGGGTGTCGTCGATCCGCGCATAGGCGGCGCGGAGGGCGTCGAGGTCGTGCCCACCGAGATTGCGGATCGCCCGCAGCAGGGTGGCGTCATCCAACTCGCCGATCAGCGAGGCGATCGCCGCCGCGTCGGGGCCGTCGCCGGGCAAACGACGACGCAGTTCCTCGGCGTCGCAGCGCAACAGCCGCTGGTATTCGGGGTTGGGCATGTCCAGAATCCGGGTCCGCATCGCCGGACCACCGGCCCGGGTGAACAACGACTCGAGCAGGGTCCCGAACTTCACGGTGATCACCTGCCACCCCGCGGCGGAGAACATCGCCTCGAGCCGGCCGGCGGCGATGTTCGGGACCACCCGGTCCAGGGACTGCCGGTTCAAATCGACGATCCACACGATCTCCCCGAGTTCGGCGACCGAGGTGTCCAGGATCGCCTCCCACACCGCGCCCTCGTCCAACTCCGCATCCCCGACCAGTGAGTACTGTCGTCCCGTCCCGGCACCGCCGATGGTGGTGTCGACGTAGCGTCGGGCGATGGCACCCCAGATCGGGGCCGTGGCACCGATCCCGACGGACCCGGTCGAATAGTCCACCGGATCCGGATCTTTCGCCCGACTGGGGTAGGACTGCAGGCCACCGAACTCCCGCAACGTCGTCAGATACTTCTCGTCCAACTCCCCCAGCAGGTAGTTGATGCCGTGCAGCACCGGCGAAGCATGCGGCTTCACCGACACCCGATCCCCCCGCCGCAACTGCTCGAACCACAACGACGTCATGATCGACACCATCGACGCACACGACGCCTGATGCCCACCCACCTTCAACCCCGTCGGATTCGGCCGAACCCGGTTGGCGTGATGGATCATCGACGTCGCCAACCACAACACCCGTTGCTCGATCTCCACGAGTGCTTCCGGAGTGCTCGAGCGCGGGGCGAGTTGGTTCGTGTGGGCATCGATCGTGCGGGCGTCGTTCATGGTTTCGTCCTTGCCTGTGAGTTCCGGGCACCGAATCCGATCCTCCTCGGCCCAGTTCGTGAGCGAGGCGGATCGGCGGTGACGGGCAGGCGGACCTGTGGGAACCGGCCTCACCGCATCTTCGAGGTCTCATGTGCAGATCTCTCACAACAGTCGACCACCGGAACGCACTTTGAGCAATACCGTTTACCAAAGTTAAGCATCCTGCGCATTCACAGAGCGGACGCCGCGGTCGACGGTTGGCAAAATGCCCAGCACAACCGCCGTCGCCACCGCCCGGCGCTACCCTGACCGGAAGGGCTGTTCACCGCGCACACCAACTCAGGGGGATCGATTTGACCACCACACCAGACCGCGTTCGCACGGCGTTCCCGGACATCAGTTCGCGTACGTGGGAGCACCCCGCGGACCGGGCGGCGCTCGTCACCCTGCGCACGCTGAAGGGGTTCGACACCGTTTTCCGGACCATCTCGGGTCTGCTGCAGGAGCGTCAGCACCGGCTGATGTACCTGGCCACGTCGGTGCGCGTCGACGAACGGCAGTTCAGCGATCTCCACGACCTCCGCAGCGACTGCGTGCGGATCCTGGGTGCCGACGAGACACCTGAGCTGTTCGTGCTGCAGACCCCGGTGGTGAATGCCTTCACCATCGGCATGGACCGGCCGTTCATCGTGGTCACCACCGGGTTGCTCGACGTGATGAACTACGAAGAGCAGCGGTTCGTCATCGGTCACGAACTCGGGCACGCCCTGTCCGGGCACGCGGTGTATCGCACGATCCTCATGCACCTGATGCGGCTGGCCGGGACCATCGGCTGGATGCCCATCGGCGGGTGGGCGCTGCGGGCGATCATCGCCGCGCTCATGGAATGGCAGCGTAAGTCCGAACTGTCCGGCGACCGTGCCGGATTGCTGTGCGGTCAGGACGTCCACACCGCCCTCCGCGTGCAACTGAAGCTGGCCGGCGGTTCCCGGGTGAGTGAGATCGACACCGACGCCTTCCTGGCCCAGGCCGCGGAGTACGACGCCAGCGGTGACCTCCGCGACGGCGTCCTCAAGCTCCTCAACATCGAACTGCTCGCCCACCCCTTCTCGGTGCTGCGGGCCGCCGAGTTGAAGAAATGGGTGGACAGCGGCGCCTACGCGGCAATCCTGCGAGGAGAGTACCCACGCCGGCACGAGGACGACGACRCCAAGATCAGCGAAGAGTTCCGCAAGGCCGCGAAAACGTACAAGCAGAATTTCGACGCCTCCAACGACCCGCTGATCCGCATGCTCCGCGAGATCGGCAGCGGACTGGGCACCACCGTCGACGCCGTCGGCAATGGTGTCGGCGACGTCGCGGCGGACATCAAGGAACGCTTCACCCACTGGCGCCGGAACTCCGACGGCAAGAAGGATTCCGAGGGCAAGCGGGATTCCGACGACAAGAGCGACGGCGACAACTGACCGGAAGCCGACGGTAGGCCGGGCGCCGCAGCCCGCGCCCGGCCTTCCCGTCAGTCGGCCATTGCCTCGGCCAGCTCCTCGACCTCCTGGATGACCGGTTCGGGTACCCGCACCGGTCCGGGGGTGTAGGTGACCGACCGCAGTCGGCCGGTGAACCGGAACGTCCCTCGCCGTTCCCGCAGATCCCACACCACCGGTCCGCGGGCGTCGACGCCCACCGAGATCCCGGTCCACGGCGCCATGCCGACGAGCTGGAACTGGTCGTCGAGGGTGGCGACATCGGTGGTCACCCCGGCCCCATCGGTGAGCGCGACGGTGAAGTTCCACCGGACGGATTCGGTGGCCTCGGCCCGCACCTGCACACCGACCACACCCTCGCCCAGGGGCGCCGACGTGTGTGCGACACGGCCGTAGCTGTTGACCGCGAACACGATTCGACCGTCCTCGACGTAGAGCACATAACCGCCGTGCGGATCGCCGTGCGCGACGAGCACTCCCTCGTCGCCTGCGGCGATCTCGTGGGTGGCGACGTCGATGGTGAAGTCGCGGTACTGGATCAGCACACTGGACCGATAGCGTTCCAGCGTGGGTGTGCCCGCGAGGATCTTCACCGGTTCCGCGAGCCGGCGCTCGTCGGGCCGGCGCTGCACGGCCTTGCGGTCGTTGAGGATCGGGAACACGGTGTTGTGCCAGGCCGCGCGATCCCATGCCTCGGCCAGTTCCTGCACCTTCTCGGGGAAGAGGTGTGCGACGTCCGTGGTCTCGGCGGGGTCGGATTCGACGTCGAACAGTTGCCACTGCGGATCGTCGACCCGGGTCGGATCCGTGTGCAGCGACAGCAGTTTCCAGCCGTCCCGGTAGAACCCGCGGTGACCGCCGAACTCGGCGTACTGCTCCGTGTGCGGGGTCGGCTGCGTCGCGTCGCGCAGGACCTCGGCGATGCTGACGCCGTCGCGCTCCTGCGCGGGAAGCCCGTTCCGATGGGTCGGCGTCTCGAGTCCGGCGAGGTCCAGGAGGGTCGGGGTGATGTCGGTGACGTACGAGTAGTGCTTGCGCAGCCCGGTGTCGCCGTCGGCGCGCCGGAGCCCGGCAGGCCAGGACAGCAGGAACGGCACCCGGACACCGCCGGCGAACGTCTGCCCCTTGTAGAACCGGAACGGCGTGTTGGACGCCTGGCCCCAGCCGCGCGGGTAGTGGACTCCGATCTTCTCCGAGCCGATCAGTTCCTCGTCGTGCGGGACGTCGCGCACCCAGTCGGACGGCACCGGCCCGTGCACGAATTGACTGAAGTACGAACGGGTTCCCACCGCACCACCTTCGGCCGTGCCGCCGTTGTCGGAGGTGAACACGATGATGGTGTTGTCGGTTTCGCCGAGTTCGTCGAGGGTGTCGAGGACCCGGCCCACGCTCTGGTCGATGCTGTCGACCATGGCGGCGTAGACCTCCTGGTACCGGGCGAACCGTAACTGCTCCTCTTCGGTGAGCTCGTCCCACGGCGGGGCGTCGTAGCCGGGTTCGGTGTTCCGCTCGGCGATCGGCGTGCCGGGAGGGAAGAACCCGGCCTCGACCTGGGCATCGAACCGGTTGCGTCGCACGGCGTCCCAGCCCTCGGTGTAGCGGCCGCGGTACTTCGCGAGGTCTTCGGGCTTGGCCTGGTGCGGCCCGTGCATGGCGATGTGCGAGAAGTACAGGAAAAACGGCTTGTCGGCGTCGTGTGCGCGCAGGCTCTTGATGCGGGCGACGGCCTTGTCGGTGATGTCGTCGGTGACGTAGTAGTCCGACGGGTACTCCTCGACGTCGACCACCGAATTGTCGGAGATCAACTCGTTCGGGTAGTAGAACGAATTCAGCCCTTCGAGCGACCCGTAGTAGCTGTCGAACCCGCGTTGCAGCGGCCAGGAGTCGCGGGTGCGCCCCGGCGCGAGGTTGGTGTCGCGCGCGAGATGCCACTTCCCCACCGCGTGCGTGGCGTACCCGTTCGCGCGGAGGATCTCGGCGAGGCTCAGCGCGTCGTCCGCCAGTTCCATCCGCAGCCCGGGGAAGCCGGGATCGAAGTTCGCGACGCTGCCGTACCCGGCGCGGTGCGGGTTCAGCCCGGTGAGCAGCGCAGCGCGGGCCGGTGAGCAGACCGAGGTGGTGTGATAATTCGACAGCCGGTAGCCGCTGTCGGCGAGCCGGTTGAGGTTGGGGGTGTCGATTTCGGAGCCGAACGGCCCGATGTCCGAATAGCCCATGTCGTCGATGAGGATCACCACGATGTTCGGCGCGCCGGCCGGGGCCTTCGTCTCCGGCTTCCACCACGGCGTCGACTCCGCGCTCGTCCGCCCGATGCGCCCGCCGAATCCGTCGTACCCTCGCGCGCCCGACGGGATCTGCTGCTGACCGTCGACACCACCGGTTCCGTTACTTCCCACTTCGGGCACGCGCGCAATCCCTTCACTCACGGAGAAAGGATTTCCCCGCACATGTGGGGGAATCGTACGGATGCTCACGACCCCGGCGAGTGGTTTGAATCACGAAGATTCCAAACCGCGTTCACCCGCTGTGACCTGCATCGCCCAAAACCGGTGGCAGAACGTGATCTGCGCAATGAAAGGGGCCACTTTTACACGCGCGTAAGATTTTCAGGACAGGATTTGCGGTGAACGTGCTCCTGCCCGCGTGTGATCGTCCAGAAAGCTGTACCACTGTGCTCCAGCTCATCTCGATACTCGGCCTCCTCCGACGTGCCGGCTCCACCGCATGGCCGTCGCTGCGCACCGCGTTGCTTCGCTTCGCGGGGTACCTGGTACCGATTGCGCAGACGGCGGTCACCGCGGGGGCGGCGTGGTGGGTGTCGGTCGAGGTGGCCGGTCACGAGCAGCCGTTGCTGGCCCCGCTGGCCGCGGTCGTGTGCCTGAGCGTCGCGCGTGGCGCCCGCAGCCGCCGCGCCGGTGAACTCATCGCCGGTGTCACCATCGGAACGATCGTGTCGGACGTCGTCGTGCGGTACATCGGCAACGGCCCGTGGCAGATCTGCCTCGTGGTGGCGGTGGCCATGTCTTTCGCGGTGCTCCTCGACGGTGGCTCGGTGATCGTGCTGCAGTCGGGTTCGTCGGCGGCGTTGGTCGCGGCGATGGCGTCCGCGACCGCCGCGCACCCGTTCGATCGGGTCGTCGATGCGTTGATCGGCGGTGCGCTGAGTCTGGTGGCGCTGTCCGTGTTGCCCACCGACCCCGTGCGACGGACGCGCCGGTGTGCCGCCGCGGTGCTGGACAGCGTCGCCGCGGCCCTCCGGCAGACGTCGAAGGGACTGGCCGCCGGCGATGTCTCCGCACTGGAGGACGCTCTCGCGCTTGCCCGTTCGACGCAGTCGACCATCGACAGCAYGCGCGTCGAACTCCGTTCGGGCTCCGAGGTGGCGCGCATCTCGCCGATTCACTGGCGGGGACGTCGCCGCATCGGCCGGCTCGCGTCGATCGCGGACCCGATCGACAACGCCGCACGCAACACCCGGGTTCTGGTGCGGCGAGCCCTGATCGCCACGTACGACGGCGAGCGGGTGGACCCGCAGTTGGCGGACGCCGTCTCCGAACTGGCGCACCTCGCCGACCGGATGCGGCTCATGATCCTCGCGACTCCCGCGAAGAAGCCCAACGAAATCCAGCTCAGCGACGAACTCGAACGGTTCGCACGCGCACTGCCGCAGCAGGAGATCTCGGCCGGGTTCTCCGCGGCGGTCGTGTCCGCACAGGTCCGATCGATCGTGATCGACTTCTTCGAGGTGTGCGGCATCCCGCGCGCCGTCTGCCGGCCGATGCTGCCCCGCCCCGCCCAGTACGCGGAAGCCGCGTAGCCCCGTAGCTCAGGACAGGTCGAGCCGGCACTCGTCGGGCGCACGGGAGTTGTCGATGACGCAGAACCGGTTGCCCTCGGTGTCCGCCAGCACCACGAAGTCCGATTCCTCCGGGTACCGGTCCCACGGCACCCGCTGCGCGCCGAGACCGACGAGTCGTTCGATCTCGGCGGCCTGATCTTCGCTGTCGCGGGCGTGCAGGTCGAGGTGCAGTCGTGGTTCGGGTTCCGCGTCGTGTTCGCTCTGCTGGATCGCGAGCACCGGCCGGCCGTCGGGCCGGGTCAGGTTGGTGAAGCCGTTGTCGCCGACCGGCGGGCGCGCGGCCAATCCGAGTGCCTCGGTCCAGAACCTGACTGCGCGGTCGACGTCGCGTGCCCCGATGACGGTCGTTCCCAGAATGAGCATGATCCGAACTTATCCGCTGTGCCGGGCCGGGGTGGACGATGTGGGTGTGGAATTTCAGGATGCGATATTGCGGCCCCTCGCCGAGCGGTTGTGTCGCGTCGACGGCGTCGTCGGCGTCACCCTCGGCGGCAGCCGCGCCCGTGGCACGCACACGGCGGAATCCGACTACGACCTCGGCGTCTACTACCGCGGGACGCTCGACACCGACGGGCTGACCGCGCTCGCGCAGGAGTGGGCGGGCGCCGGGGCGTCTGCGACCCGCACCGGCGAATGGGGTCCGTGGGTCGACGGCGGGGCGTGGCTGTCGTACGACGGCCGGGCGGTGGACTGGCTGTACCGCGACCTCGACCGGGTGGCCTCGGTCTGGCAGGACTCGCAACAGGGGGTGTACGGGTTCCACGCCCAGACCGGTCACCCGTTCGGGTTCGCGGACATCGCGTACGCCGGCGAACTCGCGTCGGCGGTGATCCTCGTCGATCCGTCCGGACAGCTCGCTGAGTTCCGAACCGCCATGCAGCACTACCCGGACGCGCTGCGCGACGCCCTGGTGCGGCGGGGGCTGTGGGAGGCGGAGTTCGTCACCGCGCTGGCCCGCAAGGCAATCCCGCGAGCCGACACCACCTACGTGGCGGGGTGCCTGTTCCGCGCAGTATGCCTGTGCGCCCACGCCCTGCACGCCCACGCCCGGCGCTGGCTCATCAGCGAGAAGGGCGCCGCAGCCGCCGCCGGCGCCCTGCCGAACGCACCGGCCGACTTCGGCGCTCGTGCTCACGCCGTCCTCGGCCGGCTCGGCACGACACCGGACGAACTGACTGCCGCTCTCACCCTGGCCGAACAGCTCGTCGCGGACACCCGCGACGCCTGCCCGCTCACCTGAGCACGCGCACCCTCAGCCGTCCGCCCCGAACCGCCCGCGGGCCTCGACCGGAATCAGCGGCTTCTCCGCCCGCGCCCTGATCTGCTGGACCGCCCACGTATTGCCGTCGGGATCGGCGAATCCGAAGAACGTTCCCCCGTCACGCTCGTCGAACACGGTGATCTCACTGACCTCGACATCTCGATCGAGCAACTCCTGGCGGGCAGCGGCGGCGTCGGCGACCACCAACTGCAGTCCCCTCATCGACCCCGGCGCCATCTCCGTGTGCGACGGGAGGTCGCCGATCACGATCGAACACCCCGAACCGGTCGGCGTCAGCTGAACGACGTGCATGTGCTCGTTGGTGGTGTCGTGATCGAGATGAAAACCGAGCTTGTCGCGGTAGAACGCGACGGAACGATCGATGTCACTGACGGGCAGAACGACCACTTCGAGTGTCCAGTCCATGATGCGAGTTCCTCCGTAGCTGGGCGGTGTACCTGGGGAGCGAAACTGCTCCGCATCAGATAGTGGCACCGTTCCGCATCGCGTGGTGGCGCATCGACGACGCCGCGCTCAGCCGTGCGTGTGGAGCGGCTTCCCCGACAACGCGAGCATCGCCTCGCCCAGCGCCTCGTTCTGCGTGGGGTGCGCGTGGACGAACGGAGCCACGTCGGTGGGCAGGGCTTCCCAGGCGACGGTCAGCTGGGCCTCGCCGATCAGCTCGCCGACGCGGTCGCCGACCATGTGCACACCCACCACCGGGCCCGTGTCCCCGGCCCTGACGACCTTGATCCCGCCCGACGTTCGCAGGATCTGGCTCTTGCCGTTACCCGCGAGGTCGTACACCACGGAGGTCGCGTCGCCGTGCCGTTCGCGGGCGGCGTCCTCGGTGAGGCCGACGGACGCGACCTCCGGGTGCGAGTACGTCACCCGCGGAACGAGATGCTCGGCCACGGGGACCGGATCGAGGCCGGCGATCTCCTCGGCGACGAAGATTCCCTGCTGAAAGCCGCGGTGCGCCAATTGAAGTCCGGCCACGATGTCTCCGACGGCATACACGCCGTCGACGGGGGTGCGGAGCCGGTCGTCGGTGACGACGAACCCGCGGTCGAGGGTGATGCCGTGTTCGGCGAATCCGCAGTCTCCGGTGCGCGGTCCCCGCCCCACCGCCACGAGCAGGATGTCCGCCTCGAGGGTGTCGCCGCCGTCGAGTTCCACGAGGACGCCGTCCGCGGTCTCCTTCGCCGCGGCGACCGTGACGCCGGTTCGGGTGGAGATACCGCGTTTGCGGAACGCGCGTTCGAGTTGCTTCGAGCACCAGGGATCCTCCGCCGCGACCAGGCGAGGAAGTGCCTCGACGATGGTCACGTCCGCGCCGAACGACGCCCAGACACTGGCGAACTCGACACCGATCACGCCGCCGCCGAGGACGATGGCCTTCTTCGGGACGAACCCGAGGTTCAGGGCGTCGTCGCTGGTGACGATGCGCTCACCGAGCTCGATGGACGGAACGGTCCGGGCGTCGGAGCCGGTGGCGAGAACCACGGACGTTCCCGTGTAGCGGGTGCCGTCCACCTCGATCGTCCTGTTCCCGAGATACTTTCCGTGACCGGTCACGACGGTGATCTTGTGGTGGGCGACCAGGCCTCGGAGCCCCTTGTGCAAGCGATCGATCGTGCCGTTCTTGTACCGGTGCACCGCGTCGATGTCGATGCCGTCGAACGTCGTTCGCACCCCGAACTCCACACCGGTCCGCGCGGCGTCGGCGATCCCGGCGGAGTGCAGCAGCGCCTTGGTCGGGATGCAACCCCGGTGCAGGCAGGTTCCGCCGATCTTGTCCGCCTCGATCAGCGTGACCGACAGCCCGAGTTGCGCGGCCCGGAAGGCGCAGGCGTAACCGCCGGAGCCGCCGCCGAGGATCAGGACGTCGCTGTGCGCGCCTGTCATCTACAGCCTCCCCAGGAAGGTGATCGGGTTCTCGATGTAGTCGGCGAACAGCCGGAGGAATCCTCCGGCGACACCGCCGTCACACACCCGGTGATCGAAACTCAGCGACACCTGCATCACCTTCCGAACGGCCAACTGCCCGTCCACCACCCACGGTTTGTCGACGATACGACCCACACCGAGGATCGCCGCCTCGGGATGGTTGATGATCGGGGTCGAACCGTCCACACCGAACACACCGTAGTTGTTGAGGGTGAACGTGCCCCCGGTCAGCCGCGACGGCGGGAGTGCTCCCTCGCGGGCCAGCGCCGTGGTGTCCCGCAGTTGCCGGGCAAGGTCGACGGTCGTGAGCGAGTCGGCCTTCTCGATCACCGGGACGACCAGCCCGCGTGGGGTTTGCGCCGCAATGCCCAGGTGCACATGACCGTAGCGCACGATCTCGTTGCGTTCGGTGTCAACTGTGGAGTTCAGTTCCGGGTACCGCGCGAGCGCCGCGAGCGCCAGGCGGGCGAGCAGGGCCATCAGACCGACCTTGTCGTCCTCGGGCAGTGCGGCGTTGATCGTGCGGCGGGCCTGCACGAGTTCGGTGGCGTCCACGTCCACCCACGTCGTGGCGTCCGGAATTTCGCGGCGGCTCGTGGACAGCTTGTCGGCGACCGCCTTGCGCACGCCCTTGATCGGTATCCGCTGCACGTCAGTGGAGTCGGGCGTGGTGTCGAGCGCCCGCTCGACGTCGGCGCGGGTGATCACACCACCGGGACCACTGCCCGGCAGCCGCGACAGGTCGAGGTCGTTCTGCCGCGCGAGGTTGCGGACGACCGGCGAGATGACCCGCGTCGCAGAAGCGTTGGGGGCCTGCGCGACTTCGCGGTTCGCGGCGACCCGACGCCGGCGCCGACCGGTGTCCTCACTGGTGCCGTACCCGATCAGGACGTTGCCGCTTCCGGACTGTTCCTCCTCGCGGTACTGCTCGTGCGCGGCGGGGGTACCGCTCACGGTGATCAGTGGGGTGCCGACCTTCAGTGTCGAGCCTTCGTCGCCGTGCAGGGAGATCACCGTACCCTCGAACGGAATCGGCACCTCGACCGCGGCTTTGGCGGTCTCGACCTCGACGACCACCTGGTCGATGGTGACGGTGTCGCCGACGCGGATTCGCCACTCGGCGATGTCGGCCTCGGTGAGTCCCTCGCCGAGGTCGGGGAGCAGGAAGACTTGGCCGCTCATGCTGTCACCGCCCAACGGGTGTCGGCGGAGTCGTTCCACTGCAACCGGTCGACGCTGTCGAGGACGCGGTCGATGTTCGGCAAGTGCAGGCGTTCGAGTTTCGGCGCCGGGTACGGGATGTCGAATCCACTGACCCGCAACACCGGGGCGTGCAGGTGATGGAAGCAGCGTTCCTGGACGCGGGCGGCGATCTCGGCGCCGACGCCAGCGAATCCCTGCGCCTCCTGAATGACGATGCACCGGCCGGTCTTCCGGACCGACGCCATGACCGTCTCGTCGTCGAACGGCACGATCGACCGCAGGTCGATCACCTCGAGGTCGTGACCCTCCGCCGCGGCGGCCTCGGCGGACTCCAGCGCGACGGTCACCGACGGACCGTAGGCGACGAGGGTCGCGTCCCGGCCGGCACGCCGGACGGCTGCCTTCCCGATCGGCGCGCCCACCGCGAGATCGACGTCGGCGCGGGAGAAGTACAGCCGTTTCGGCTCGAGGAAGATCACCGGGTCCGGGTCGTCGATGGCGGCGCGCAGCAGGGTGTAGGCGTCCTCGACGGTGGACGGGGCCACCACCTTCAGCCCCGGGGTGTGCGCGTAGTAGCCCTCACTGGAATCGCAGTGATGCTCGACGCCGCCGATGCCGCCGGCGAACGGGATCCGGATGACGATCGGCACCGACAGCGCGCCCTTGGTGCGGTTCCGGATCTTCGCGACGTGGGAGACGATCTGCTCGAACGCCGGGTACGCGAACGCGTCGAACTGCATCTCGACGACCGGCTTGAACCCGGCCATCGCCATGCCGATGGCGAAACCGATGATGCCGGATTCGGCGAGCGGGGTGTCGAAGCAGCGGTCGTCGCCGAAGTCGCGGGTGAGTCCGTCGGTGACCCGGAAGACGCCGCCGAGCGTGCCGACGTCCTCACCGAAGACGACGACGTTCTCGTCCGCGGCGAGCGCGTCGCGCAGCGCGGTGTTCAGGGCCTGAGCCATGGTGAGTGTGGGCATGATTCAGTGCTCCTCGGATTCGGCGGCCAGTTCGGCCTGCACCTGGGCCTGCTGTTCGCGCAACTGTGGGGTGGGTTCGGCGAAGACGTGCCGGAACAGATCGAGCGGGTCGTGGGGCCGGTCGACGTTCATTCCGGCGCGCAGGGCCGCGGCGGCGGTGTCGGCCTCGGCGGTCAGGGCGTCGACGGACGCGTCGTCGAGCAGGTCCCGGCCGCGCAAGTACTTCTCCAGCCGGGTCAGCGGGTCGCGTCCGAGCCACTGCTCCACCTCGGACGAGTCGCGGTAGCGGGTGGCGTCGTCGGCGTTGGTGTGCGCGTCGATCCGGTAGGTGCGGGCCTCGACGATGACCGGCCCGTTGCCGGCCCGGACGAAGTTCGCTGCCTCGTCCATCACGGCGAGCATGGCGACCGGGTCGTTGCCGTCGACCTGCTCGCTGCCGATTCCGTAGCCGACGCCTTTGTGCGCCAACGTGGGTGCGGCGCTCTGCCGGGCGAGCGGCACGCTGATCGCGAATCCGTTGTTCTGCACCAGGAACACCACCGGGGCCTTGAACACGGCCGCAAAGTTGAGGGCCTCGTGGAAGTCGCCCTCACTGGTCGCGCCGTCGCCGCAGAACGCCAGCGCGATCGCGTCTCGGCCCCTGCGGTGTTCGCCGTACGCCACACCGGTGGCGTGCAGCAACTGAGTGGCCAGCGGGGTGCACTGGGGTGCACTGCGGTGCCGCGCCGGGTCGTAGCCGCAGTGCCAGTCGCCGGCGAGCATGCTGAGGATCTCGACCGGCTCGATACCGCGGGCGGCGAGCGCCACCGAGTCGCGGTAGGTGGGGAACATCCAATCGGTCGGTCGCAGGCTCATCGCCGCCGCGATCTGGCAGGCCTCCTGGCCACGCGAGGACGGATACACCGCCAGCCGGCCCTGCTTGGTCAGGGCCGTCGCCTGCTGATCGAAGCGCCTGCCCAGCACCATGTCCCGGTGCATCTCCACCAGACGGTCGTCACTCGGCCTCGGGTACCGGGCCTCGCTCTCGGTGAGCGCGCCCGCCGAATCCAGATACTGCACCGCACTGTCGGCGGGAAGGAACTTCCGATACGGCCTCGCCGGGGGCTGCTCTACGAGCGTCACGTCTACCTCCATATGCATTGTGTTCGTCAATGCTCGCAACTGAACGACCTATCGACAACGACTGGGAGGAATCGGAGACAAATGGCCTAGAATCGGCCTGTCGGGGGCAGAATGTCTCACCGGAGTGTGAGCGACCACAGCAGGGATGGACAGATGGCCGAGGGCACAACGGACACGTACGAACTCGACGCGATCGACCGACGCATCATCAAGGAACTCGTCGCCGACAGCCGCATCTCGATGCGAGCGCTGGCGGAGAAGGCGCACATCTCCCGCGCCCACGCGTACGTCCGCATCGAACGGTTGCAGGAAGCCGGGATCATCGAAGGATTCACCACCCGCATCTCGCACTCCAAAGCGGGCCTGGGCTCCTCCGCGTTCATCGCCCTGTCGATCAGGCAGGACTCGTGGCGGGGAATCTCCACCCAGCTGCGGACATTGCCGTTCGTCGAGCACTTCTCACTACTGGGTGGCGATTTCGACGTTCTCGTCCTCGTCCGCGCACCGGACAACAGCGCACTGCGTCACGTCGTCCTCGAACGGTTGCAGAGCCTCGAAGGTGTGCAGGCGACCAAGACGTGGCTGATTTTCGAGGAAGCCAGCGGGCCCGGTCCGGAATGGGTTCGTTGACGCGGCGGATACGATCGCAGCATGCGCAGCGACCTGATGAARAACGCGGAACGCAACGGAGAACCGGGCACCTTCGTGCTCCAGAATCCCCGAATGCTCAAGGTGGACTTGACCGGAACTGGCGGCCACTTCTTCGCCCGGCAGGGAGCGATGGTCGCGTACCAGGGTGACGTCGACTTCTCGTACGAGGGCAGCGGCGGCGTCGGGAAGTTCTTCAAGAAGGCGTTCACCGGTGAGGGCATGTCGCTGATGAAGGTGTCCGGCAACGGCGACGTGTTCCTCGCCCGCGACGCCGACGAGATCTTCCTGCTCGAACTCGAGGACGAGTCGGTGACCGTCAACGGTTCCAACGTCCTCGCGTTCGACAGTTCCCTGACCTGGGATATCCACCGCGTCGAGGGCGCGTCGATGCTCAGTGGCGGACTGTTCAACACCACGTTCACCGGGCGCGGCGTTCTCGCCGTCACCGTGTACGGCACCCCCGTCGTCCTGAACGTGGACACCCCCACTTACGTCGACATGCAGAGCGCAGTGCTGTGGTCGACCGGCCTGCACTCGACGATCCGCAAGACGGCGAAGATGGGCGCTGCGATCGGCCGAGGATCCGGTGAGGCATATCAGCTGTGCCTCACCGGAAACGGATTCGTCGTCGTGCAGGCGTCGGAGGGGCACCCGGTTCCCACGCATTGACCGCGGCGTCTGTGCGGGTGCCCCTGTCGATCACCCGGCCCGGGTACGGCCGAGGGCACCGACCGCGACGTCGACGAGCAGGAACGCGACGAGGCTCAGTCCCAGAAGCGGGACGAACCAGCCGACGAGGACGACGCAGGCGACTCCGGTCACGGCCGCGACCGGGTGGATTCGACGCCACGTGCCGCGCGCCGGCGGCCTGCCCACCGCCCGGGCAGTGCCGCGGGTGGGACTGCGCCGCCACCAGAGGACGTAGCCGCGGATGATGACGGCGAGCAACGCCACCGCGAGAGCGGCCAGGATCAGCTGGTTGAGCAGACCGAACAGCAAACCCATGTGCAGGGCGATGCCCCAGGACGTCAGCTTCGCGGCGAGCGGCCAGTCGGCGAACCGCGACACGTCCGTCACGGTGCCCGTGGCCCCGTCGATGGCGATCGAATCGGTCGAGAACTGCCATGGTTCGCGGGTCTGGGTGACCGTGAACGCGGTGCCCGTGTCCGCGGGAACGGTCGCCTCGACGGCGCCGGTGACACCGCTGCGCCGGGCGACGTCGAGGACGGTGTCGAGTTCGCCCACGTTCGTGTCGAGGATTCCCGGATCCGACGCGGGAGTGTGCCCGGCGCCGTGCCCGTCGTGACCGCCCGAGGCAGCGCCGCCGGTGTTCGGAGCCGAGTCCAGTTTCTTGTCGATCTTGGGGGTGGTCCAGCTCAGGGCGGTACGGAGTTCGCCGACGTTCTCGCCCGCGTACCGCGACCAGGTCAGGCCCGTCGCCGAGAGGAACACCAGACCGACCGCGATCCAGACCCCGACCACCCCGTGCCAGCTCAGGGTACGGTTGCGGCCGCGGCTCGACCGGTCGAGCGTCCACAACCTGGCGGCGTCCGCGTTCCGGGCCCGGGTCGTGCGATACCGCTGCACCCACAGGTACACGCCGCCGAGCGCGATGACCCACAGCCACGACGCGGCGAGCTCACTGTAGATACGTCCGGGCTCACCGAGGTGCAGGTGCCGGTGCAACTGCGAAATCCAGGTCCGCATCGGCAGCGCCCCACTGCTGCCGTACACCACCAGTTCGCCCTTCGGCTGCGCGGTGGCGGGATCGACGAAGACCGCGAGTCGTTCGGATTCGCCCAGCCCGGGGTCGGTGAACATCACCTGCGTCGTCTCACCCGGTTCGGTCGCCGGGCGCACGGCCGCCACGGCGAGGTCCGGGCGAACCTGCTGCGCGGCCCGCACCTGTTCGGACATCGGCAGATCGGGCCCGGTCGAGTCGACATGCAGGTAGTCGCGGTAGACCAGCTGCTCGACGGACGGCGCGAGGGCGTAGAGGCCGCCGCTGACGGCGGCGATCACCAGGAACGGGGCCACCAGAATCCCCGCGTAGAAGTGCAGACGCAGGATCAGTGGCCGGAGACTGCGCGGCGGCGACGCCGACGAGGACGGGGCGGGCGCGACGGGTTTGTCGCGTTCGAGTTCGGGAATGGACATGATGGTCTCGATTCGAGTTCGGGTGAGGCGGGCACCCAGCGCCGTCGAGGCCGCGCACGTCAGGGGTGCGCTGGGCAACGCGAGGTCAGGGATGTTCCGACTCGGGAAGGGATCGGCACCGGGACTCGCCGGGAGTCTGCTGGTGCCGTGTGAGAACACGCCCGACCGGCGAGCGACACGTCTTTCCGTGTGCGCCGGGAGGGCGGTGAGAGGTTCGACTAGACGAGTGCGGGTGGCCCGCGGGTGCCGGCGCCCGCGGCGACCAGCAGCCACAACGACAGCTTCGCGCGGTAGACCGGGGTCGCCGACCAGGTGCCGGTATCGACCTGCAGTGGGGCCAGGACGGCGAGAACGATGCGCGTCAGCGCCGCCAGGGCCCGCAGACAGGCGCGTTCGGCCGATCGGACCAGCACCGCGGCCACCGCAATGGCGGCGATGTGCGCGGCGATCATCGGAGTGGACAGTCCCAGGCCGTGCGCATGATCGGCCGCCAACGCCAGCGTGGTGTGGCCGATCAGCTGGCCCACTGCGAGCACCGACAGCACGAACAACCATTCGCGGCTGGCCACCCGGATGGCGGCGACCGACGCTCCGACGGCGGCGCACGCCGCGAGAAGCAGCACCACCGAACCGTCGCTCGGGGGCATTCCGCCGCCGGCGATACCGTGCGCGGCGATGCTGACCGCGCCGGACAGTGAACCCACGACGGAGCCGCGCACCCGCGCGACCACATCCAACCGTGAATTCACCCCGCGAGGGTACCGCTCCCACGATCCCGGCACCGGCCGCGGTATGCGAAACGGGTCAGGCGGACGCCCCCGCCGCCGGGCGCAGACGCGCGAGGACGTCCGTCAGCGTGACGACGCCGATCAGCTGCCCGTCGTCGGTGACGATCGCGAGATGGCTACGGGTCTCGCGCATCGTGTGCAACGCCTCGTACACGGCGGCGTCCGCGTCGAGGGTCAGCACCGGGCGCATCAGGTCGGCGGCAGTGACTCCCGCGCCTGCCCGCAGACTGTCCCGCGCGTGCACCACGCCCCTGATCCCGTCCTCGTCGCGCACGAGCAGCCGGAGGTGGCCGCTCCGATCCGCTGCCGCCTTGATCGCCGCGGCGGTCGCATCCGGGGCGACGCTGCTCGGGGAGGTGTTCGGCCGCACCATGTCCCGCACGGTGAGCGACTGGAGTGCCAGGGCACTGGTCAGCTGGCCGTGGTACCGCTCGTCGAGCGTGCCGACGGTCGCGGAGTGCTCGACGAGGTGACGCAGCGCATCGGGATCCTGGCCCGCCCCGACCTGGTCGACCGGTTCCACGCCGAACAGTCGCAGGCACCGGTTCGCCATCCGGTTCAGCACCAGCAGCAGTGGGCGGGTGGCCCACATGAACGCGCGCATCGGGATCGCCAGCAGGGTCGCCGATTTCTCCGGGTGCGCGATCGCCCACGACTTCGGTGCCATCTCGCCGACGACGAGGTGCAGGAACGTGACGATGATCAGGGCGAGGACGAATCCGAGGACGTCCGCGAGCCACAGCGGCGCACCCCACCCTTCGAACGCCGGGGTGAGCCAGTGATGCACGGCCGGCTTCGTGACGGCACCGAGTGCGAGGGTGCACACGGTGATGCCCAGCTGGGATCCCGCCAGCAACACCGACAGCTCGGATGCGCTGCGCAGAGCGGCCCGCGCCGCCCGACTGGTGGGGGCGGCGTCCTCGAGCCGGTGGCGACGGGCGGCGATCAGTGCGAACTCGATGGCCACGAAGAACGCGCTGGCCGCGATCAACCCGACGGTGACCACCAGAACGACCCAGGGATTACTCATCGGTCGAGTCACTCTCCACGATGCGGAGCCTCACGAACAGCGAGGATGGAACGTGCTTGTCGACCGCCCGCACCTCGGCGTCGAGGTTGCGGACGGGCGGATGGGCGTCGGCGATCAGGTCGGCCGGATCCGGGTTCAATCGGATCGCGACGACATCCCCGACGAGGGGGAGACCACCGAACTCCGCGATGACGGCGCCGGCGAGCGTCTCGAAGTCGCCGGACCGGAGGTCGTGTCCGAGGACGCGCTCCACCTCGTCGATGTGCAGGTCGCCGGGCATCGTCCAGCCCTCGGATTCGGAGCCCGTCACCGACGTGTCGCCGTCGGGATCGTGTTCGTCGGCGATCTCACCGACGAGTTCCTCCGCGAGATCCTCGATCGTGATGACGCCGGCGAACCCGCCGTACTCGTCGACGACGAGGGCCATCTCGTCCCGGGCGGCTGTCAGCTGTTCCAGCACGTCGGGCAGCGGCAGCGACGTCGGCACGACGACGGCCGCGCGGGTCCGGGACGCGGCCACCCCGTCGGCCTGGTCGCCGAGGAGGTCGTGGAGGTGGATGACGCCGCGCAGGTCGTCGGAGGAGGTCCCGACGACGGGGTAGCGGGTGTGTCCGGCGCCCATCTTCCCGAGCACGCTGCTCAAGGGTTCGTCGGCCCGGACGGTGTCGACGTGGGCGCGGGGAATCATGGCGTGCCCGGCGGTGCGGGTGGGGAAGTCGAGGATCCGGTCGAGCAGGGTCGACAGTTCCCGCGGCAGCTCACCGGCGTCGCGGGACTCGGCGACGATGTGCTCGAGGTCCCGTGCGGTCGCCGAGTGCTCGACGTCGTGGACCGGCTCGATCCGCAGCGCGCAGCAGCAGGTTCGACGACTGGTCGAACAACCAGATCAACCAGCCGAAAAGTTTCAGGTAGACGGTGGTCGACAGCGCGAGCCATCGCGCCACCGGTTCGGGACGGGCGATCGCCAGGTTCTTCGGGAACAGTTCACCGAACAGCATCTGGACGAAGGTGGAGAACAGGACGGCGAGGACGGCACCGACACCGACCCCGACCGCGGTCGGGATGCCGACGCCGCCGAGAAGTTCGCCGAGACCGCGCCCGATCAGGGGTTCGGCGACGTAACCGACGAGCAGACCGGTGACCGTGATGCCCAACTGGGCGCCGGAAAGCATGAACGAGGTGCGGCGCGTGACGGCCAGCGCGCGTGCGGCGCCCATGTCTCCCGCCTCGGCCCTGGCCTTGAGCCGCGAGCGGTCGACCGACATGTACGCGAATTCCTGCGCGACGAAATAGCCGGTCAGGGCGGTGATCAGTAATACGACGACGACGCCGAAGCCGATGCTCAGGACGGTCACCACGGTGTCACCCGCGTCGTGCGTCCGGGACTGCGGTGACCACTCTGGGGCGGGCTGGGTCTTCGGGGGCGCGAAGCGCTGGTCATGGCTCTCTCTGTAATCGGAGTACGAGCCACCCATAGTAAAGGACTCTTTACCTTTTCGGACGATGGGTGCGCAGGGTCACGCTCTCACTGCGGATGAGCCGCCGAGAACGCGCGCATCACCGCTGCCGGGATCCGCCCCTTCTCCGACACCTCGATCCCCTGAGCCCGAGCCCAGTCGCGGACGACCGCGGGGCGCTGCACGTCGACTTTCGCGGGCGCCACGGACGGGGCCGTCGCGAACGTCGTTTCGAGATCGCTCGTCGCCCGAGCCGATTCCCACTCGTGCAGGCAGGCGCCCAGCCAGCGATAGGTCCACTCCTGGCCCAGTTGCCGCGTCTCGCAGAACGTCACCGGCAGCGCCGGAAACCGGGCCTGCAATTCGGCCAGCGCCTCAGCGACCCTGGCTCCGCTGACGTGTTCGAGCTTGAACAGCCGGCTGTACCGGTCCTCGACCACCACGGCGGCCCGAGGCAATGCGCTCAACTCGGCCGCCGCGTATGTCATCCGCCCGGACAGCAGGCTCGCCGCAAGATCCTCGAGCGTCTTGCGTTCCACCACCGCCACGATCTCGTCGCCGACCTCGACCGCGTAATCTCCCGCGGACAGCCGTCGGCGAACCGTGGTCGCCTGCTGCTTCCCGAACGTGTACGGATACTTTTCGGCGGTGTCGACGACGATGTCGAGCACGCGGCCGTGGGCCCGCGCCGTCGGCACCGTGACCGCGGGCCTCGCCTGCTTCGCGGTGCGCGGCGACTGCCAGAAGATCATCTCCCGGCCCCGCGCACGGGTCATCACCAACTGGGAGCGGTTCTCCCGGGCACGGGTGAGCACCAGGTCGATCGCGGGGCCTCGCCGGGTGCACGAACGAACCTCGAGCCGCTCCAGGATCTCGGCGTCGGCGGGCCATTCGTCGGCCCGGTGGCAGTAGACCTTGGATTCGCGGGGCCAGGGCTGCTTCGCCTTGACGACGATGCCGCCCGGTCCCAGCGGAACCCGCACCAGGTAGGGAAGCGTCGAGCCGGCTTCCGGATTCCGCGCGATCAGCAGGTCGTCGGGCATATCGCCAGAATAGGGGACCAGACGCGGGACAAACCCGATTCGCGGCCGGTCAGTCAGCACTCTTGATGGTCTTCATCGTGATCAGCGACGTCACCCGCGACACCGCCGGGAGCCCGCTGAGCTTCGTGGCCATGAAGTTCTCGTACGTCGCGAGGTCGCGGACCGCGACCCGGATGAAATAGTCGGGGATCCCGAACAGCCTCCGGCATTCGATCACCTCGTCGAAGGCGGCGACCCGGGACTCGAACTGTTCGATGGTCGCCTGATCGTTCACGCCGATCTCGGCGGTGACGATCACCTGGAATCCCCGATCCAGCGCCTCCTGGCTGACGATCGCGCGGTAGCCGGTGATGACGCCGTCCGCCTCGAGTTTCTTGACCCTGCGCAGACACGGGGAGGGAGTCAGACCCACGAGGTCCGCCAATTCGGTGTTGGTCAGACTGGAGTCGTTGCGCAGGTGGTCGAGAATTGCGTGATCGATATCATCCATCGCACTATTATTGCGCACAGGGCCGATTATGGGCATTCGCTCGCAATCGCGCACCGGGATAGTTGCTATAGATTTGCGTGGTGATCGATCCAGCCCCCTTTGCCGCGACCGCAGTCGTCGACCCCGACCACCGGCACACGCCGGAATGGCGTCGGGCCCTGCAGGCATCCCTCCCCGTCGGGATCGGACTGATTCCGCTGGGGATCGCCCTCGGGGTGCTCGTGGTCCAGCAGGGACTCAACCCCTGGTGGGCGATGGTCTTCACCTCGCTGATCTACGCCGGTTCCCTCGAATTCATCGCGGTCGGCATGGTCGCCACCCTGACGCCCCTCCCTTACATCGCGCTGACCGCGCTGCTGGTGAACTTCCGGCACGTGTTCTACGCCTTGAGCTTTCCCCTCGACAGGGTCAAGGGCCGGCTCGCCCGGTTCTACAGCATGTTCGCGCTGACCGACGAGGCGTACGCCATGTCGGTCACCGGCGACCGGAGGTCGATGACCGGCCGGGTCATGGTGTACTCGCAGCTGTACCTCCACGCGTACTGGATCGGCGGGGCGATCCTCGGAGCGACTGCAGCGCAGTGGATCCCGGAGACCATCGTCGGACTCGACTTCGCGCTGACCGCACTGTTCGTCGTGCTGTCCATCGAGGCGATCCGGGCCCAGAGCGGTTTCGCGGTTCCCACGATCGCCGTGGCATGCGCCCTGACCGCGCGACTCGTCGACGCCGAACACATGCTGCCGATCGCGATGGGCGCATTCGTGAGCCTGCTCGTCGTCCGATACTTCGTCACGCGGAGAAAGGTGCCCGCCGATGCCTGACCCCGGTTACATCCTCGCGGCCGTCGCGATCATGGCGGTGGTCACGTTCGCCCTGCGGGCGATCCCGTTCGCGATCGTCATGCCGATGCGGTCGTCCGCGCTCGTCGGCTACCTAGGTGTTTACATGCCTGCCGGGATCATGCTGATCCTGGTGGCGTACTCGCTGAAGAACGTCTCCGTCACCGCGCCGTCGCACGGGATCCCCGAATTGATCGCGGTGGGGGCCACGGCCGCGGTACAACTGTGGCGTAAGAACGCGGTGCTCTCGATCGTCGTCGGGACCGGTCTGTACGTCGTCCTGATGAACTGGGCATTCGCCTGAGCCCGGCGCGCCTCACGTTCTACGATGCAACCACACGGGTAGGCAGGAACCACAAGACAGTCGGCCGTTTCTCGGGAAGGACGCACTGATGAGTGAACAAGAAGTTGGTTCGGTGACGGGTCTACGGGACAAGGACTACAACCTGATCTGGTTCGTCGAAGCGTCACTGAGCAACGCTCTGCGTCTCGAGGGCTACATCTCCGACGCCGACATGGACGGCGACGCCGAGTTGGCCGACTTCTTCCGCCGCGCCCAGGCCGTGAGCCGGAAGGGCGGCGATCTGGGCAAGGCGATGCTCGCCGCCCGCCTCGGGAAGGAAAAGAAGGAACAGTAAGGTCCACCGCACAACGAAAACCGCCGGCACCCGAGGGTGCCGGCGGCTTCTGCGACGGTGCCGTCATATCGCCTCTCGGCAAGTGGTCGCTCTCGGCGACGAATTTAATGTGGTACCCGGGGTATGTCCGACACCGTCAGCGGGTTCAACAGTACCGTCCTCGGAGATATTCCGCGATATTCCGCGCCCCCGGAATCACCCCGACTCCGGAACAAGCGTCCGACTACCCGAACCGGGAGCGAACCCATGGTCATCGTCGCCGGACACATCACCGTCGAACCGGAGCAGCGCGAGTCCTACCTCGCAGGCTGCGTGAGCGTCGTCGAACAGGCGCGCGGCGCGGCCGGCTGCCTCGACTTCGCCATCTCGGCCGACCTGATCGACCATGGCCGCATCAACATCTTCGAGCGCTGGGAGTCGCAGGCGGCGGTCGATGCCTTCCGCAGCAGCGGCCCCAGCGACGAGCAGGGCGCGGCAATGCTCACGGCGTCGGTAGCCGAGTACGACGTCGCCGACGAGCGGGCGTTGTTCGGCGAATGATCGCGCACGATCGCGATCCGGCAGTCGTCGCGGCGTAGACCTGGCACGATGGCGGGGTGACCGATTCCGATCGCGTCCTCGTCCTCGGCTCGGGGTTCGCCGGTTTGTGGGCCGCGCTGGGAGCCGCGCGGCGGCTCGACGAACTCGGCGCAGCCGGCACCGTCGATGTCACGGTGATCAGCGCGATGCCCTTCCACGACATCCGGGTCCGCAACTACTAGGCGGACCTGAGCGCGTGCCGCATCCCGCTGAGCGACCTGCTCGACCCCGTCGGCGTCGGGGCATCGCCGCCGAGGTGACCGCGATCGACACCGCGGCGCGCACCGTCACCGTCTCGGGCGACGGGGCAGGGGCACGCAGCGGTACGACCGATTGGTCCTGGCGCTGGGCAGTCGGGTGGCGAAGCCCGACATCCCCGGTCTGCGGGAATTCGGCTTCGACGTGGACACATACGACGGCGCGATGAAGTTGCAGCGTCACCTGGCCACACCGTCCAACGGCCGAGCGGGCGTGGGCGCGGCGACCGCGGCGGTCGACGACTATCTGCGCGTGATCGGCTCGCCCGGAGTGTTCGCCGCCGGTGACGTCGCCGCGGCGCGGGTGGACGAGGGCCACCTGTCGGTGATGTCGTGCCAGCACGGGCGCCCGATGGGCCGCTACGCGGGCTACAACGTCGTCGGCGATCTACTCGGGGAGCCGATGTTGCCGCTCCGGATCCCCTGGTACGCCACGATTGATTCTCGACCTCGGACCGGCCGGCGCGGTGTACACCGAGGGGTGGGATCGCCAGGTGGTGACGCGCGGCGCGCAGGCCAAAGCCACGAAGATCACCATCAACACCCAACGCGTCTATCCCCCGTTGAACCGCGACCGCGACGCGCTGCCGGCCGCCGCCGCGCCGACGCTGCAGGCACGGCCCGATCCCGGACAGTGACCGTCCGGACCTTCCGAGGACTTCGCCGCAGTCATCGCCGATTGACCCGGCCGCTTCCTGAACAGCAGCTTTTCAGTCGATAGCCACTGCGTGGTGCCGCGCCATCCACGTGGTGAGCCACTTAGGTCTTGCGTTGATGCCAACATGGTGCCATAGTGGTGCCATGCACTTGATCTCGTTTGAGAGACATCGCGACCGCACCACCGGCTGAGCCGATCGAGGATGCGGCCAATGCATCCCGCTACACCACGTCCCCGACCTGCGAGACGTGCCACCTACCCACGACGAAGGGGACAACCATGCCCAATTTCGAGACACCCGAACCGATTTCCGTCACGCTCGGCCTCGGCGTCGGCAATGTGTGGATCACCGCGAGCGACCGGACCGACACCGTCGTCGATGTGCATCCGAGCGACGACTCCGACGAGTCGGACGTCCAGGCCGCCCAGCACGTCCGCGTCGACTACGCGGACGGCGTTCTTCAGGTCACGGGACCGAAGGCGCGCGCCTTCGACTTCTCCCGCAAGACCCGGTCGGTGAACGTGTCGATCGAATTGCCCAGCGGTTCACGGGTATCCGGCTCGTTGCAGGTGGGAAACCTCAGTGGCACGGGCCGGCTCGGGGAGTGCACGTTCAAGACCTCCGCCGGGAACGTCCGACTCGAGCGGACCGGTTCCTTGCGCGTGAACACCGCGGCCGGTGACGTCACCGCGGACGGCGTCGCGGGCAACGCCGAGATCCGCACCGGCTCCGGGAAGGTACGCATCGGCGAGACCGCGGGCTCCGTGGTCGTGAAGAACTCCAACGGCGACACCACGATCGCCGCGGTCACCGGGGACGTCCGCGTGCGCTCGGCGAACGGCGCCATCTCCGTCGACCGGGCCGGCGCGAGTGTCGAGGCGAAGACGGCCAACGGCAGCATTCGCATCGCCGACGTGGCCCACGGCTCGGTCGAGGTCGGGACCGCGATGGGCGACCTGGAGATCGGCATCGCCGAGGGCACCGCCGCTCGGCTGGACGTGAAGTCCAAGTTCGGGCGGGTACACAACGCGCTGGACGACATCACCCGGCCCGCGGCGTCCGACAGGACGGCCGAGGTGCGTGCGCACACCTCGTTCGGCGGCATCACGATCCGCCGTTCCTGATCCATTTCCGGCCCTGGAGTACAGGAGAACCCATGACCGTCAAGCACACTCACCCGGCACGAGAAGGACATCCGATGAGCCGAACCGTTCCCGTCCCGCACGGCCTCCCGATGGATCGCGATGCGGGACCGTTCGACCCGCCCAGCGCAATCACCCGGCTGCGCGACGCTCGACCCGTCAGTCCGCTGGTCTTCCCCGACGGTCACGAGGGCTGGCTCGTCACCGGCTACGACGCGGTCCGCCGGCTTCTGGCCGACACCCGGTTCAGCTCGCGCCCGGACATCGGCATTCTGCACGTGCCGTACGAGACGCCCGGCATGCCCGCCGCCACCGAGCCGTCCCCGCAGGTCCCGGGGTTGTTCATCGCGATGGACCCGCCCGACCACACCCGGTTGCGGCGCAAGCTCACCGGCGCCTTCACCGTGCGACGCATGAAGCAACTCGAGGAGCACATCGTCGACGTCGTCGAGCGGCAACTGGACGAGATGGCGCGCCTGACCCAGCCGGTCGACCTGGTCAAGGAGTTCGCACTGCCGGTGCCGTCGCTGGTGATCTGCGAACTGCTCGGCGTCCCCTACGCGGACCGGGAGACTTTCCAGGTCAACACGGCCAAGTTCCTGGTCAAGGACCAGGCGCTCGACGAGAAGATGGCCGCGTACGGCGCGCTGACCACGTACCTGGCCGAACTGGTCGCGCTCAAACGTGCCGCACCCGGCGAGGACATCCTGTCCGACCTGGCCCGCGACGACGACCTCACCGTCGAGGAGCTGATCGGCATCGCATTCCTGCTGCTGCTCGCGGGCCACGAGACGACCGCCAACATGCTGGCACTGGGCGCCTTCGCGCTCCTGGAGCACCCCGAGCAGCTGGCCGAACTCCGCGCCGACCCGGAGTTGATGCCCGATGCCGTCGAGGAACTCACGCGCTACCTGGCCGTCGCCGACATCTTCTATCGCTACGCCACGGAGGACATCGAACTCGGCGGCGAAACGATCGGGAARGGATCGACCGTCGTCGTCTCCCTGCTGGCCGCCAACCGCGACCCCCTGCGTTTCGACAACCCCGATGCCCTGGACATCCACCGCAAGGCCCGCGGTCACCTGTCCTTCGGCCACGGCGTCCACCTGTGCCTGGGCCAGCAACTGGCCCGCCTCGAGATGCGCGCCGGCTTCGAGGGACTGCTGCGCCGCTTCCCGAATCTCGAACTCGCCGTCCCGGCGGGCGAGGTGAAGCTCAAGTCCGACATGAACATCTATGGCGTGCATGAACTTCCGGTGTGCCTTCGGCCCGTGAGTACTTATTAACGTCGGGCGGTCAATAAGTACTCACGGGGGATGCGCGCTACAGCGAGCGCGATCGCGTGTGGAGCGGAGAACCCAACGGCGCACTCGTCGACGAGATGACCGGCGCACGCCCGGGACGCGCCCTGGACGTCGGCTGCGGTGAAGGCGCCGACGCACTCTGGCTCGCCCGCCAGGGATGGGCCGTCACCGCGCTGGACATTTCGCAGATCGCCGTCCACCGGGCCCGGGCCCACGCAGACAGGGAAAACGTGGACATCACCTGGGTGCTGAGCGGACTGCTCGATGCCGAGTTACCCGCGGGTGGTTTCGACCTGGTCTCAGCCCAGTACCCCGCCCTGCGCATAACCGCCGACCGTGCCGCCGAACGCGCGCTGATCTCCGCCGTCGCACCGGGCGGCACCCTGCTGATCGTGCACCACGACATCCGCGACGCGGCCGCGGCACGCGAGCACGGCTTCGAACCCGATGAGTGGGTCACACCCGGTGATGTGGCAGCGCTACTCGATAACAGCTGGCACACCGACGTCAACGAAGTGCGGGAACGCTCGATCAGCGGCGGCGCGGGCGCACACCACACCCACGACGTGGTCCTGCGCGCCCACAGGCGCGGTGGGCAACCATCACACCAACCAGCCCCGAGACCAAAGGCCACGCGGCCCACACCACGTCCTCCTACTCCGCCGCGGTCAGTTTCTGATCCGGCATCCGCAGACTCCGCGCGCAGGCCATCGTCAAGTCGTCGCTGAATGCGGGGACCTGGTGCGCAGGTTCGACGTCAGTGGAGCGGTACGGAGGCCTGAGGCGAACGCGTACAACTCCCGACCTGTCTCGTCGTTACGCGTGACGCTGCGAGAACGCCCGGGAAGAACTAGGAGTTCTGTTCGTCATGTGTTTGCTCGACCATCCACGCCGCGATCTGCGCCCTCGAGGTGAATCCGAGTTTTGCAAGGACATGCTCGACGTGCCCTTGTGCTGTGCGTTGGGATATCACGAGTTTCGTGGCGATTGCTCTGTTTGTGAGTCCCTGTGCAACGAGAGTGGCTACTTCCAGCTCCCGTTTGGTCAGAGTCGTCGAATCTGAGGTTGAAGCTGGCGACGCTGTCGGGAACTGCTCGTCGAGCGCATAAGCAAGGGCTTCCTCGTAGCCGAAAGCCTCGCCTTGCGCGTAGGCCGATTGGAATGCCCGGTCACCGAGCACTCGACGTGTGCGGCGTTCGCACTCCTCGTGATAAAGGAGAAGATTCGGAACAATGGCGGTGCGGCCGCCGACCTTCTTCCCGAGGGACTCGGCGCTTCCCAACAGTATGGCGGCGCGTTGCGCCCTTTGATCACCCGCAGCGATCCAAGCCAGCGCTTCCAAGCACCATGCAGAGGTAAGAGGGTCATCCACGACTCGCGTGAGTTGCAGGCCTTGTTCGAGCAGTGTGGTGGCGCGAACAGGGTCACCTTGCTGCGCAACCAGCATTCCAAGGATCCACAGTGCATATGACCGGTACACAGACTCGCCGCGAGGCTCGGCGAGTGAAAGCACCTCCTCGTGACATGCGACCGCTCGTTCAATGTCCCCGTTCAGTCCGCAGGCCAGTCCGAGTCCGAGCAGATCGCCAATCACTCTGTGAATGTTGCCGCCCTTGCGGAAGAAATTGACAGCGGACTCGAAACAGGCGACGGCATGAGCGAGGTCCCCGGCGTACAGCGACAGGCGCCCTTCATCGGAGGTGACGAGCGCACCCATCTCGTCACCGCCGATCTTGGTTGCGACGACGCGCGCCTCTTCGATGCGAGCCGCAGCTGCGCGGAGGTCCCCCTGCACTCCGGCTAACATGCTGTCGGCGCAGAGCGCTTTGACTCGTCCGGTACTTGGTTGGCCGCCCTGACTGGCGAGGGCGAGGTCAAGCCAATGTCTTCCCTCACCCAAAGGACTACGCAAACGCCAGAACGGATAGAGGGCAGCGGCGATCTCCACGCCCGACTCCGATTCAGTCGGATCTGTCATCGAAAATTTGAGTGCCTCACGAAGATTCGTTTGTTCTCGCTGCAATCGCGTTATCAGCTCCACTTGTGACGGGCTTATCCATTCCACCTCCGCCCGCAGCGCCATCTTTTTGTACCAGTCGCGGTGGCGACGCCTAAGCTGCGAATCCTCCCCTGCCTCCTGCAAC
The DNA here is from genome assembly GCF_056402215.1 of Rhodococcus sp. P4_B6. Lineage (NCBI taxonomy): Bacteria > Bacillati > Actinomycetota > Actinomycetes > Mycobacteriales > Nocardiaceae > Rhodococcus > Rhodococcus sp. P4_B6. The sequence goes on from NZ_JBFUHV010000001.1 coordinate 47,613, forward strand.
TTCTCACGTCCGTACTCGCGCAACGTCTCTAGAAGCCGGTACCGCACGACCTTGCCGGGCTCCTCTCGGATGAGAATTGATTTGTCGACGAGCGAAACTACGTGATCGAGCAATCGTCCGGAATTCAATTCGTCTGCGCAGATTTCCTCCGCCGCATCGAGTTCGAATCCTCCTGCGAACACTGACAATCGGGCCCACAATTGTCGTTCGTGCGTGGTGCACAGTTCGAAGCTCCAGTCCATGGAAAGGCGCAGAGTCTGCTGACGGCCTGGCGCAACCCTGCTGCCACCTGTTAGCAATTTGAATCGGTCCGTGAGACGCTGCAAGATCTGCGTTACCGACATCGCTCTGAGCCGCGCCGCCGCCAGCTCGATGGGTAGCGGGAGACCTTCCAAGCGGGAGCATATTTGGGCGACCGCCAGCTGGTTGTCCTCAGTTAGCTCGAAACCCGGGAGTGCGGCTGCAGCCCGCTCGGCGAAGAGGGTCACGGATTCGTATCGCGGAAGACTTCGTAAGGAAACTGAACGGTACGGATCCGGTACCGCCAGCGGGGGAACTCTCATTGCGGATTCGCCGCCGATACCGAGCGGTTCCCGGCTCGTGGCCAGGATACGCAGGTCCGAACAGGATGTGAGCAGCGTTTCGACGGACTTCGCGACCTCGTCAACGAGGTGCTCACAATTGTCCAGGACCAACAGAAGTTGTCGGTCCCTGAGATACTCGGCCAGCATTGTCAACGTCGGGCGAAATGATTGTTCTCTAAGTCCCAGACCGGTAGCGATGGTGTCCGGCACGAGAACGGGGTCTCGCAGGTCGCCGAGTCCTACCAGCCAGACTCCGTCACGGAATGCGCGCTTCACCTCCGCCGCAACCCGCAAAGCCAACCTTGTTTTACCGACTCCTCCAACTCCTGTCAGTGTTAACAGGCGGGAGGAGGACAGCAACCGTCTTGCCTCTGCTACTTCATGGCGACGACCGACGAAACTAGTCAGTTCTAGGGGCAAGTTTCCTAAATTGCTCCGAACGCCGGCTGCCATCCCATCGTCACTCTCGTCGAGATTCTTCACACAACCGTACCCGTTGGCGCCTTCACCTGGCATGGGTTGTCGGACTGTGCCCGCCGGAATTACAGTCCCTATTGACTCGGCTGGAAATCTCCGTCCTGCGCATCGGATTGTCCCCACCGGCGCCGGTTGGATCTCGTGTGAATCGGCCCGCATACATCATTGGTCGGTGATGCGCGACCTCATGTGGCGCGTCGACCCCGTTCGTCCTGGCATTCGCCTTGAATCTAGGACCATCCCAAACCGTCCTTGCGCTGGCGCGTAGCGGGCGTACATGCTTGTGTTTCCCTCCGGGGTGGTACGGCTCAGCCGCCTTGACGAAGACATCCAGATCATGGGTCAGCCCTGGAACAACAGCAGCGCGAAATCGCCGGCAAGCACGCCAGGTCGACGAAGTTGCCGTTCGCCCACTTTCGTTGCTGGACAGCAATACTCCGCCGCGGATCGCCGGTAGTGGAGTAGGTGACTGCCGATCATGAGGATTCGCTTTCAAAGTCAGTCGATCCTGGGCAATGACTGCCAGACCATGGATAAAGGTTCGACGCGATCGTTCGTAGGGCCAACTACAACGTCGCGATCAGCACCACCGCGGAGGCCGGAGTGGAGCAGTGCCGCATCCGTCAGGGAGCGTCTCCACCCCGTAGGTTGCGACATCCCCGCAACCTGCCGGAAGGTACCCGCACGCTCCGCGGTCCGTAGGGAGGCGATGGATGGGGACAGCACCCTGGACCGCTACCGAACTCACGATGGGCCTGCGGTACCATTAATACTATGATTGGACAGGCACGTGGCATCGTTGTGCGCCCCCGGAGGCGACGCCATGCCCGCTAACGCCGACGATTCACGGGCCACGCCTGTCCGTAAAGCTATCCACGAAGACCGAGTCCCTCGTCGGCGAACCAAGAGCCGGCGATCCCACAAGGCTGCCGTTGAAATCGCCCAGCTCATCGTCGATGACATTACCGATGACCGACTGGCGCCGGGAACACGGTTGCAGAGCGAACGAGACATGGTCGCCCGCTTCGAGGTGGGTCGCGGAACGCTACGTGAGTCGCTGCGATTCCTGGAGATGAGCGGGGTTCTGACAATGAAAGCTGGGCCCCAAGGCGGCCCCTTTGTTGCGGATCCTGATGCCCACGATCTCGCCGGCTCCCTCGGACTGTTCCTGCAGCTTCGAGCCGTGCCCTTCAGTCAGATCATCGCAGCCCGCGAGATTCTCGAGCCGGAGCTGGCAGGGCGGGCCGCCGTAGGTGCGTCAGAGGAAATCCGAGAGCTCATCGCGGACTCCATAGCTGGGATGGAAGCCTTCCTCGACAACGACGAGAACTTTCGCGCGGAAAACGACCGGTTCCACGCTGCGATCGCTACCGCAGCGGGGAATGATCTCTTCACCCTCCTTATCGTGTCGCTTCACCAGATCACCGATGGCATGCCGTTGGGTGTCAGCTACTCGATCGAGAATCGCGCCGCTGTGCTCAAGGCACACGTCACTATCGCTGACGCGATCCGTGCTGGCGACCCCGAAGGCGCCCGGTGGGCGATGCGCCGGCATATGCGCGAGTTTCATGAGTTCGTAAAACGGCGGTACCCGGAGGCCTACGAGCGGCCCGTGAAGTGGCGTGACGTTGCGCAGTAGAACGCGGGTCTCGTTGCCGCATCGCGAACTGGCGTGATCCGTGTGTTCGCGTGAATTCTCGGTGTTGTAGACGAATGACGAGGGCCAAATTGACGCCTGAGCTGCTGCATCCTCGCGAGACTGCGGTCGATGGCAGGCAGGCCGCGGACTACCCCTTCAGCGAATACGGCCTCGCGCGGTTTCATTTCACCTCCGCGCGGCGTGGTGCCGCGCTGCGTCTCGTCGCGAGGAAGAGGGTGAGAACGAAACCGAGGACAAGCAGCGGGACGGTCGCGAGGAAGGTGCTGGCGACGGTGTCCGAGAACGCCTCCAGGAGTGGAATCTTCACCGCGGGCGATAGAGATGCGATGGTATCGGTCTTGGTGGGATCGAACTCGGCCGGCAGGGCCGAATGGTTCAGCGCAGTGGTCAGTCGCGGGTTGAAGGCGTGGTTGAACGCGGCCCCGAACGCTGCGACACCGAAAGCTGCTCCCATCGAGCGAGAGTATGTGACCATGGCGCTGGCCGCGCCCAGGTCGGCGGGGTCGACGGCGTTTTGGACGGCGGCCATGATGACCATCGGCACCATTCCGATGCCGATACCGACCACAGCGAAGTAGAGGCCTAGTACCCAAGCGCTGGTCTGGGCGCTGAGGGTGGCCAGCAGAAGCAGTCCGACAATGTTCAGTGCCATGCCCGCAACGAGGCAGAGTTGCCACTTACCGGTACGTCCGGTCCATCGGCCGGCGAGCGCTTGGCTGATGACGAGGCCGAGGACAAGCGGGAGCATATGTACGCCCGAGAGTGTTGCGGAAACGCCGTGCACTACCTGCAGATAGGTGGGCAGGTAGACCAGCACACAAAACATCGCGAAATTGGCGATGAAGCCGACGAGTGCGGCAATGGATACCGTTGTGGTCGTCAACATGGGCAGTGGCAATACCGGTTCGGGTGCCCGGCGTTCGGCCGGAAGGAGGACGAGGAGCAAGACCACGGCCGCCGCCGCAAGGGCAATGGTGCGGGGGGAGATCCAGCCCCACTGATCACCAAAGGAGACGATCAGCACCAGGCAGACCGATAGGGCCGCGAGAATCGTCGCTCCGAGGTAGTCGATGGGACCAGTCCGGCGCTTGGCGCCCGCGGGTAGGTTCCGCGAAGCGAGTAGCAAACCGACCAGGCCGATGGGGAGGTTGATCAAAAAGGCCCAGCGCCAGGAGAGTTGGTCGGTGAATACGCCTCCCAATACAGGACCGAGAATGCTGGCTACGCCGTAGACGCCACCGAACATACCTTGGTATCGGCTCCGGTCCTCCGGACCGGCCACATCCCCCACCAGTGCAAACGTGAGGACCAGCATTCCGCCGCCGCCCAAGCCCTGTAGGGAGCGTGCCGCTACGAGCTGAATCATGTCCTGGGCCAGTCCGCACAATCCGGATGCGACGAGGAACACGGCCATGGCAACCAGATAAAGGCGTCTGCGGCCGAACATGTCGCCGAGCTTTCCCCACAGCGGTGTCGATGCCGTTGTCGCGAGGAGGTAGGAGGCGCTGACCCAGGCGATGTACGCGAACCCGCCCACGTCGGAGGCGATCGCAGGCAGCGCGGTTGAGACGATCGTCTGGTCGAGGGCTGCGAGCAAAACTGCCATTATCAGCGCGCTCATGGCAAGACCTGCCGATGGCACTGTTCCGGCGTGCTCGGCAGAGTTCTGTGCGGGTTCCGTGGACGACGGAGTAGGCATGATTACCTCGGATCTGCAATGAAGGGCCTAGGGCACCTGCCTGACCAAGTCCGTCCCCCGGAGGGACGCAGGCGTTCCCCAAACGTTTCTAACTAACTGGTTGTTTGTCAGAATAGCATCCATACAACCAACCGGTTAGTTATCAAATGTGGTCTTTCGCACACAACCCGTCCACGATCACCGACCGGCCACGGAGAAATGCTGGAGACTCGGAAACACCGTGTTGGCGTGGATCAACGCGGGTCTTGCGGGCGCTCCGTCGAGCCGGAAGCCTGGTTGCGTTCCGATGCGGGATGTTCGGAGCCGACCAGGACGTCATCGAGGAAGGTGGACGGCACCAGTTCCCAATTGCTCTGCCAGTGGCCGTTTTCGACGTCTTGTCTCAGCTCACGGACGAGTGGGAGGACGTGTGGTCCACCGTCGAGCAGGTACTGCCTCAGGCCGATGCGGGCACATTTCGCCATGACTGCTGTGAGGAGGTGTTTGGCTTGCTCGGTGCGTCCGGCAGCGGCGAAGGCCTCCACGAGGAGTCGCTGCGCGTCAAGTGCAGCGCGTGGCCGGCCTCGCCCCTCGAGCGTCTGCACCCATTGGCCGGCCCAATCGCAGGCGAGTGCGAGCGTCTGCGGTGTCGCGTTGGGCTCGAAAAGGAGGAGCTGGATCGCGGTTGCTTCCTCGAGCTGGACGGTGGTTTCGTCGAGGCTGTCGACGGGAGTTCGGCGATGGGAATAGGGCGTAGCTACGATGCCGTCGAGTCGTTCTCCGGTCATTGGATGGAGGAGGATTCGTTCGTAGTCCATCCGCGCCTGTAGTCGTGGGAGTCGTCGGGTGATGGCGATGCGTGTGCCTTCGTCGAGGTACCGTTTCGCAGATTCGCTGTCGTTGCGCAAGGCCTTGATCCGTGCCCCGGTGGCATAGCGGGCCAGCATGAAATCCACGACCCCGCCTTGGTCACGGATTTCGTTGCTCTCATAAAGCAGCTGTTCCGCTTCGGTGATGTGACCTTGTTCGTAGAGCAGTTCGGCGAGGAGCGCGCTGGCAAGTCGCGCAGCACGGGATTGGGTTCCGCCCAGGGTGGCACCCAAACGGAGCGCTTCGCGAAACTCGGCCTCTGCTTCGGCGAGGGCGAGTTTTTCACGGTGCGCGAGACCAGCGAAGCAATGCCCGAACATCACGCTGAAGGGGCCCGTAGTGCGATCGTGGTACGGACCCGCCCAGACTTGACGATCGATCGCGGTGTCGAATCGGAACTGATGGATGTCGACAAAAGTCGCGATGTCGGCGGCGGCGGAGACGACCCATGGGGGCAGTCTCCCTGGATCCCTCAGGCATCGGGACATCAGGTCGTCGACGCCGCCTATGCGATCCGATTCGATCGCGATGTGTCCTTGGACGACGTCAGCTTCTGAGCGCAATTCGGCGGTGTCGTGGTCGGTGCCCTGGTTCGTCTCGAGCAACCGGTAGACGCGGGCGAGTGCTGCGCGTGCACGGTGCGGCTGGACCATGGTGCACTCGGCCCACGCGGTGGTCAGTTGCAGTCGGGGACTGTGCTCGACCAACCCTGGGGGCAGTTTGGCGATCAACGCCAAAAAGCTCGCCATCTGGGCGTGTTCGAGCATGGACATGCCGTCGCGTTCGAGCAGGCGGACGGCTGTGGCTTGTTTTCCGGCCGCCAATGCATGATCAACCGCCTCACTGAGTAGCCCCCGGGTGCCGAACCATTCGGCGGCGATTTCATGCAGGGTGACGACGCGGTCGGGTTGATCTCTTTCGAGCCTTTTCTGGAGAAATTCCGCGAACATGTGGTGGTATCGGAACCACTGTCCTTCATCGTCGAGCCTGTGCAGGAAAAGGTCTCGTTCCTCGATGTCTTCGAGTATGGCTTGGCCTCGGTGGGATCGGGTCAGGACGGATGCCAGTGAGCCGCTGATCCGCTCGGTGACCGAGGTCGCCATCAGGTAGTCGAGCGTCTGCGGTTCGAGGGTGTCGAGCACGTTGTCCGCGAGGAACTCTCCGATGGAGTGATGCCGGCCGGACAGGTGTCCGATCAGCTCGCCGGGATCGGTGGTCTTGCGCAGCGAGAGCAAGGCCAATTGGAGTGCGGCCGCCCACCCTTCGGTGTTCGCCGATAGTTCGGTGATCGCCGTATCAGGGAGTTTCAATCCAGATTCGGCGAGAAAGGCTCTCGACTCGTCAGGGCTGAAACGCAATTGGCTGGCATCTATCTCGGTCAATTCATCGAGCACACGCATACGGCTGAGTGGAAGCCCCATCTGGGTTCGGGTGGTCACGATGATCTGGAGGTGGTGGCAACCGTTGTCGATCAGGAAGGCCAGGGCGGCGACGGTGTCCGGGTTCGTGACTCTGTGCCAATCATCGATGACCAGGGCGATAGTCCCTTCGGCCTGGTGAATCTCGTTGATCAAGGATGTGAGAATGTAATGTTCCGACTGGTCTCCGTGCTCTTCCAGGGTTAAACCCAATACCGTTCAGTTAGTGAACAAGGATGGTGCATTTCGGCGGCTGGGTGGGTTGTGGATGGTGTTGATGGTGTGCGCGTTTGGCTGCCCACTTGAGGACTTTGCGTTTGACGACCCGGGGGTTGACGCGGTGGCGGCGTGCGGGGTTGATTCGGCGCAATAATTTGTCGATGCCGTGGTTCCACAATCTGGTGGCAGCGTTGTGGTTATGAGGGGGAAAAAGAGCTGTGGGACAGGGATCGTCGGGCGATCCGCAAGGCGGCGACGAAGGAGACCCGGTCCGGGTCGTGACCGCCGGCGGTCGCGGCATCGAGCATGAGCGTGCGGATGGCGTAGTGGCAGCATAGGTGCCCCCAGATTTCCTGCTGCACCAATGGTGGGGATTTCGACCGCAACACGGCTCGTGGTCCGCGCTGATGGGTTTTCAGCTCGTCGAGGGTGTTCTCGATTTCCCAGCGTTGGGCGTAGGCGAGGGCCAACTCTTCGGCAGGTGCATCGGAGGGGTCGAGGATCGTGGTCAGCAGCCGGTACTGCTCGGGGTTCTCCCGCCCGTCGTCGAGGGTGTAGTCGATGACGCGCACCGTGAGCGGTGTTCGCTGCCGGCGATTCTTTCCGGAGGTGGGGATGATCTGTGCCAGCCAGGATCCGTCGTCGAGGGTCTCGAGGTGCCGAGGCGAGAGGGTCGATTTGACCCTCCACAGCAGGTCGGCGCCGGTGGCGGCGGCTCGGGTCCACATGTCGAATCCGTAGACGCCGCGGTCGGCGAGCAGCAGCATCCCGGGTTCGAGGGTGTCCATCAGATCGTGCGCCAGCTCCCGCTCGGAGGTGCGGCACGATCCGATCGCGGCGTCGAATACCGCGTGGGTGCCGCACTCGGCGAGGGCCACCAATCGCGCCTGCGGGAACGCGGACTGCTCGCCGCGACTCGATCCCGGCCGCCCGAAATGCTCGGCGTTGGCCGGGGTGTCGGGCAGGTCGAGGCAGGTCCCGTCGAGGGCCACCAACCGGCGCCCGGCGAGCCAGGATCCTGGTGTACCCGTGTCGGCGAGAGGTCGTGCGACACGGCGGAACAACTCCCGCACCGGTTCGTATCCCAGACGTGAACGGGCCTGAAATATGGCCGATTTCGTCGGCGGCGACCAGGACTGTGACCATCCCGACGACCACGACAAACCGTCAGTGAGCTGCTCGAAGACCTCCTCGTAGGAGCCTTGCGAATTCAATGCCATGCCGATCGAGAAGTACGCCGTTACGCGAGCGGTCAAAGTGCGACTTCGCTGCTCCGTGCGACCGCATTCCGCGATCACCTCATCGACCAAGGACGCGGGAAACACCCTGGTCAGCAACCCCACCGACACCACATCCGACAACCGCCGATCCGAGACCGGCTTCACCCATCCACTCCGAGGCACACCTCATCGTATCGCAAACATCACTAACTGAACGGTATTGGGGTTAAACCCATCTCCCGGGCGAGGGCCGGCCGCACTCGCCGTATTGCCTCGATGAGATGAGACAGGAACCACACCACATTGTTGTCATCGCGGTTGACGGTCAGCCATGCGACAGCCACGCCGTCGTCGGCCAGATTCTCGCTCCATTGGGAGGCGAGAGTGCTCTTGCCGAATCCTGTGGGTGCATGAATGACGGTCAGTCGCCGCGGTTGGCCGGCGCGCAGGGTGTCGATGAGTCGGGTGCGTGGGACCAACTCGTGAGGAGTGTTGGGCGGGCGGAACCGGGTTGCCGGGGTAGGTGGAGTCAGCTGGGCGACTCGCGCTGCCCGGTCGCCGTGTTCGGCAGGTATCTCTTCGGGTGTGCGGAGATGAGTCGGCAGAGCCATTTCGTCGACGGGGAGGTGGTGGTGGGCCTGGATTTCCCGTAGTTCGTTTCCGAAGGTCGATGCCGTCGGGGGGCGTTGATCAGGATCGCCCGCCATCGCGTGTTCGATGGCACTGCTTACGTCGTCGGGTATCCCTCCCCCGCGCAGGTCGGGTACGGGTTGGGTGGTGATTCGCAGGAATTGGGCGACGAGTTGTTCGCCGCTACGCCGCTCGAAAGCAGCATGGCCGGTGATGGCGCAGAAGAGGGTCGCGCCGAGGCTGTACAGATCCGAGACCGGGGAGGGTGGTTGCCCGTGCAGCACCTCGGGGGCGGTGAAGGCTGGCGACCCGGTGATGGTGCCGGCCGCGGTCTGGAATCCACCGCTGATCCGCGCGATGCCGAAATCGGTCAGCTGTGGTTCGTTGTAGTCGGTGAGCAGAACATTCCCTGGTTTGACGTCACGGTGCAGTACACCGAGGCGGTGTGCAGTTTCGAGCGCCCCGGCGAGCTTGACGCCCAGGCGCAGCGCCTGTGCCCATCCGAGGGGGCCGCCGCGGCGGATTCGGGTGTCCAAGGAGCCGAGCGCCCGGTACTGCATGACCAGATAGGGGCGATCACTCGCTGTCGTCCCGACCTCGTGGATATCGACGATGTGAGGGTGACCGGACAGTTGGCCCATGGCGAGCTGTTCACGGACGAACCGTTCGCGATCCGCGGCGCAGAAGTCGGCGGTCAGTACCTTGACGGCGACGGTGCGGTTGAGGGCCGACTGCTGGCAGCGGTACACGATGCCGAATCCCCCGCGCCCGATTTCCGTGGCGTCGGTGAGTCCGACCGCAGCAAGTTCGGCGACGATGCCAGGGATCGGGTCACGCTGTGTCGTCGCCAGTGGTTCTGAGCCAGCCATCGTCGTCCTCGGCGCGAACGTGAACCGTGCACATCTGTGTAGCCATCTCGTCACCTCTCGCCAGTTTTCTCAGCATAGTTCCGATAAGTTCCGGTTCCGATGGGTCCGCGCTGTGCTGCCATCGCCGCCGGCCGAGAAGGATCAGACCCCACGGCGGGGTTGAGCCGTACGAGTCTCGCTTTACCCGCACGGCGCGTCGCCTACGGCAAACACTCACCCGGCCTCGACAGCGCTGGTGTCAGCGGCCTGGAATGCGCGAGTTTCGTTGCGGCCGTGGTTTGCACTGCTATTCTCTCGGCGGCGAGAGAGGCCACGGTGCTTCCCCCTGGCCGCGACTCGACCCGGTGATGAGCAGGCCTACCCGTCAGACCGTTGTTTCGTCCGGGCCTCTAGAAGGCACCCTTGATGAGGCCACCGTCGACGCGGATCGTGGCGCCGCTGACGTACTCTGCGTAGTCGCTGCAGAGGTAGGCCACTGCACCGGCGATCTCGTCGGGGTAACCAAAACGACCCCGATCGTTGGGGATGAGCGAGTTGACCGCGTTGGGTTCGATTTCTTCCCACGTCTGCCCCCAGCCGCGAGCAGGCCCAATGCTGGTCACCAATTCCTGTGTTGCCTCCACCAGGATCGCGCCGGGCGAGACGATGTTCGACGTGACCCTGGTGTCCTCGAGTTCGCGTGCGAGTGAGACCGCCAGGTTGTGTCGTGCTGCGAGCGTCGCGTTGTACTGCGGGTGCGTGTTCATCGGCTGCAGGGCGAGACCACCGCCAATCGTGATGACGCGTCCCCAGTTCTGTTCACGCATCTGCGGCACGAGACGCTGGATCATCCGCACACCGGAAATCACATTGGTGTTGTAGGTGAACGCCCATTCGTCCGGTGTCGCGTCCGCCCACGACAGGTGTCGGTAGAAGCCTGCATTGTTGACCAGGATATCGATCGGACCGCCGGCGAGAGCCGTCTGTGCGACCGCGTCCGCACCGGGGTCGGTGGCGAGATCCCCGAGCGCTACCACGGCAGCGCCGCCGGCGTCACGAATTGTGTCGGCGACCCTATTGGTGCGGGCCTCGTCACGGCCGTGAACGATGACGGTGGCGCCCTCTGCCGCCAGAAGCTTGGCGGTCGCCTCTCCTAAGCCGGCGCTCGAGCCGGTGACCAGGGCGCGCTTTCCGGTGAGATTCAGTTCCATGTTTCCTCCTGTTGAGTGGGTCGTAATCGGTGCGCCGACCAGGGAGATGGCGCTCAGGGTGTGGTCCTCGGAGTTTCGGTGCTCGTCGCCGGAGATGGGTGCAATGAAGCACAAGTGGGTGACGGCTACGGACCAGTGGGAAAGTCTGCTGCCCGGCTCAATGCTGCCCACTTGTCGGCCTCTGCGGCGCGTTCGACGGACGATTTGTGTGCCATCTCGACGGCGCCGGCTCCGAGCAACAGCCTTCTCGGGGGATCGTCGGATTCGACGACATCGATGATCACTTTCGCTGCTCGTGCTGGATCGCCGGGTTGGGTTCCATCGTTCTCGCGCCGGTAACTGTTGACCGCGCCAACGGTGTGCTCGTAATCGGCTCCGACAGAGGGTAATTGCATCGACGACCCCTGCCAGTCGGTGCGAAACGCTCCTGGTTCGACGATGAGCACCTTGACACCGAATGGCTGCACTTCGTTGGCCAGTACCTCGGAGAATCCTTCCACGGCAAACTTCGCCGATTGGTACGCGCCCAGACCGGGAGTTCCACCAACACGTCCGCCGACGGAGGAGAACTGCACGAAGAAACCTCCGCGTTGCTTCCGTAGGACCGGAAGGGCGGCGCGGGTCACATTGACCACACCGAAGAAGTTGGTTTCGAGCTGGTTCCGGAAATCCGTGTCATCCATCTCCTCTATCGGAGCACTGTTGGCGTATCCCGCGTTGTTGACCACCACATCGAGCGCGCCGAACTCGACGACAGCGAATTGGACGGCAGCGCGCGCCGCCGCGGCGTCGGTGACGTCGAGCTGGAAGATCCGCCCACGGTCGTTGTCACCGACAAAGGTCAGATCCGCCGGGCGGCGCGCTGTTGCGACTAGGTTGTCCCCTCGATCGAGGACAGCCTTTGCGAGGTCGCGGCCGAATCCGCGTGAAGCTCCGGTGATAAGCCAAGTCTTCGCCATAGTTCTCTCCTCCACCTTTAGTAACTGACTAGTTGGTTATGCCTTTCCATCACACACCCGCCTACCAGGCGGGCCACTCCCGACTGCCCGTCGACCCTCGCCGACAGCTGGTCGGCAGAGAAAACCGGCGCGACTGCCGGGCCGCAGAACGAGAGGTGGATACGGTCCGATGTCCGGGAAAGGAGTGTTCGACCGGACATCGGACCGGGATCGTGATCGCCCGTCGCGGGAACGCGACAGGGCGGAGCGGGAAGCACTCGCCTGCGCCTGGTTGAGACCCGAGTGCCGATATCGAGACTCGGACAGGAACACTGCGTCTTTCCGATTGGCGTACATGACGCGCCCGCACAACACGACGAATCAGAACGCCGATCGGATCGTGCCACCGTCGACGCGGATCGTGGCACCGCTGATGTATTCGGCGTAGTCGCTGCAGAGGTAGGCGACCGCCGCGGCAATCTCGTCGGGGCGACCGAAGCGGCCGACGTCGTTCGGCACCCATTCGCTCGCCGCGGCGCGTTCGATCTCGTCCCATGATCCGCCCCATCCGTGTGCGGGTGCGATGCTGGTGACGAGCTCCTGCACCGTGTCCACAAGGATGGCCCCGGGCGCCACTGTGTTTGAGGTGACTCCCGTGCCCTCGAGGTCGCGCGCCAAAGATACGGCCAGGTTGTGCCGGGCTGCGAGGGTGGCGTTGTAGTGGGGTTGCACGGCCATCGGCTGGAGGCCGAGACCACCGCCGATCTGGACCACCCGACCCCACCCCCGTTCACGCATGCCGGGAACGAGCCTCTGGATCATTCGGACCCCCGATATCACGTTGACGTTGTAGGTCTGCGCCCAGATCGCCGCGGTGGCCTCCGCCCAGCCGACCTGGTCATAGGCACCGGCGTTATTAACGAGGATGTCGATCGGTCCGTCGGCGAGAGCGACGGCGACGACCGCGTCAGCTCCGTCGTCGGTAGCAAGATCTCCGACCGCGACACTCGCCACGCCGTCAGCGGAGCGAATTTCCTCCGCAACCGCCTGCGCACGAAATTCGTTGCGTCCGTGCACCACGACGCTAGCGCCTTCGGCGGCGAGCAACTTCGCGGTGGCCTCTCCCAGACCCGTACTTGATCCGGTGACCAAAGCGCGTTTACCARTGAGTTTCAGTTCCATTTTCGATGGTCTTCCTTGAGGCAGCGCCTGAACGGCTCGATATCTACAACCGTATACTTAGCCGAACCGAATGTCTACATCCGTATACTTCAGCGGTAGACTGCTTGTATGAGCCACGACGGGGCGGACCTCGCCCGGAGCAGCACCCCACCCAAGCGAGTACGCAACGCCGCCGCTACCCGGGAGGCGATTCTGCGCTCGGCGGTTATCGCTTTCACGCGGCACGGATACGACGGCGTGGGCGTGCGTGAGATCGCGCAGTCGGCCGGAGTCACTGCGATGTTGGTCAACCGTTATTTCGGCTCGAAGGAACAGCTCTTCACCGAGGCGGTCGATACCGCTTTCGCCCCACGAACAGTGTTGTCGGACAACCCAGCAACGCTTGCCGGTGATGTAGCCGCACGCCTGGTCGAGCGCACGGCACCAGAATCCGAGCATCTCGACCCCTTTCTGCTGATGCTTCGCTCCGCCTCGAACCCCCGGGCGGCGGAGATCGTGCGGGCAGGGGTGGAAAGGCACGCCGGACGGTACTTGAGCGAATTGCTCGAGGGTCCGGATGCGGACGAGCGCGCGATGCTGGCGCATTCGGTCATTGCGGGGTTCTGGCTCATGCGAAAGATGCTGGGCAGCACCGCACTCGTTACCGCCGATCCGGACGAACTCACCCGCCGACTCGAAGCGCTGCTGGTGATCGCCCTCTCCCCTTCCAGAGAGAAGTGACCAGATCGTCGTTCAACCACCACCGACGTCCACTCGAGATTCGCCGGCCGAGGCATCCCCTTCTCACCGACATCTTCGCGCCAGCAATTCGCGGGCCCGCGATGTGGGCGCATCGGGCCCGTCACACGCAGTGGCCCCCTAGCGACAGCAGCGTATATGTCTCAATTTTATTGCACTGCAGCTTATTCGGTTTGTCCTGAATCCGTGCAGCCTCGAACCGAACTAGGCCGATGTGATAAATCTGTCTCCAAATCTGTTCAGATTAACTGTATAGTTTTGCTTATGAAATCCGGTTCGAGCCGTTCGTCAGCGGCCGTTGATCTCGATCTAGCCATCCAGCGACTACGCGGTCGCATTCGGTCAGAGTCGGGGCTCGACAACTCTCCGTGGAGTCGGAGCCAGCTATCTGCTCTGGACCGGATCGTGCACGGCCCGCCGAGTACCGCGAGTGATCTCGCCGCGGCGGAATCCATGCGTCCACAATCGATGGCCGCGGTACTGGGCCCGATGGAACAGGAGGGCCTCGTGGTCCGGCACCGGGACCCCGAGGACGGCCGCCGCATGCTGATCGCAGCTACCGAAACGGGCCGCGAAGTGCTGCAGTCGGTACTCGAACTGCGCAATGCGTGGTTGACCGCCGCCGTGGATCATGTGTTACGCCCGGAAGAGTACGACGCACTTCCGGTGCTGGTCGATATCCTCAACCGGCTCGCCGACTGCGAGGTCCCACCGGTCGCTCGCCGCGCCGGTCGCTCCAGGGTGGCCCTTCTGTGAGCCCGGCCGTGCATACCCAGCAGCCCAAACCCATGCAGGCTGAGACGCCGAGTTGGCGTCTGATCACTCCGTTGCTGTTGGGCTCGGCGTTGAACCCGATCAACAGTTCGGTCATCGCGACCACCCTCGTGGCGGTAGGAAGCGCTTTCGGCGTCGGGTCGGCTGCTACGGCGAGTTTGGTTGCGGCGCTCTACCTTGCGAGCGCAATCGGCCAACCCGCCATGGGAAAACTCGCCGAAGTGTTCGGACCACGACGGGTGTTTCTCGGCGGGCTCGTGCTYGTGGCGCTGGGCGGGGTGCTCGGTACCGTCGCAGTGAATATGCCGATGCTCGTTGCCGCCCGCGTGGTGCTCGGAGTCGGGACCTCCGCCGGATACCCCACGGCGATGATGATCATCCGGGCGTGGTCGCAGGAACGACCGGCCGGCCGGACAGGAGGCGCCCTCGGGGCCCTGGCTATCGCAGGTCAGGTGACCGCGGCGGTGGGACTACCGCTGGGAGGGCTTCTTATTGCCATCGGCGGCTGGCGAGTGACGTACGTGATGAACCTGCCGTTGGCGGCCATCGGGTTGATCTTGACCCTCGTGTGGGTGCCGCGGGATCCGAGAACGGGGAGGACGCGATGGGCATCGCTCGTTCGGGATCTCGATCCGGGCGGGTTGATCCTGTTCGCCGGAACGATCGCCAGCTTGCTGTACGTGCTGGGCAACCTCGAGCACCCGAACTGGGTTGTCGTCAGCCTTTGTGGTGTATTGCTCATTTGCTTCGTCCTGTGGGAACTGTGGGTAGGCAAGCCATTCATCGACGTCGGATTGATCGCACGTAACCGCGCCCTGACCGGCACATACGTTCGGGTGGCGGTGACGTTCTTGTTGAACTACACGATCTTGTTCGGACTGACCCAGTGGCTTGTGGAAAGCCGAGCGCTGTCGGCAGGACAGACTGGACTCGTGATGCTGCCGATGTCGGTGATCGCGATCGTGATCTCGATGCCATTCGCCCGGCGGAACCTGATCAGGTCGTCACTCGTGGTGACGGCGATCGCGGCGATCGTGGGTACGACAAGTCTGCTGACCTTCACGACGAATACACCGATGTGGGTACTGGTCGTCGTTCCCACGATCTTCGGCATCATGTCTGGCCTCGGCATGATCGGCAATCAGGCCGCACTGTACCGTCAGGCCCCGGCCGAGAATGTCGGAGTGGCCGCCGGCCTGATGCGCACATTCATGTATCTCGGTGCGATCTTGTCGTCCGGTTTGATCAGTGTCTCGTTCGGTGACAACGCCACCGATGCGGGATTGCATTCGATTGTCATCGCCCTGATCGCACTCGCACTCGTGCTTGCGGTGCTCACCGCGACAGGTCTACGTCGTCTAGGCAACTTCTCCCCTCCCAGCTAGCTGACCAAATCCGATGGGCGGTACCGCGTTTGCGGTACCGCCCATCAGGGTTGTTTCAGGCGATCACTGAATGTGCGGAGCCTTCGAACCGGCAGACAGGACGCTCCGGGGCAGCAGGTCCACGAGGTCGTCATACGGCCACGGGCCCGTGTTCTCGTCACGGAAGATCGTCCGTGTCTCGACCGGATGGGTGTACAGACCGACCTTGCCGCCGCCGGTACGGAAAACGCAGCCGGTGACCTCCGACGCGGCTTCGGATGCGAGGTAGAGGACGATGGGAGTGGTCAGTTCCGGATCTGTGCGCGCCTCTTTCGCTTTGGCTCGCTTGGCGCTCATCACTCTCTGCTGGATGAGAGCGGCGTCCCGCTCGCTCGCATCCTGTGTCATACGAGTGGCCGCGAACGGTGCGATGGCGTTGACCGTGATCTTGTCGTGCTGAAGTTCCCAGGCCAGGTCGTAGGTGAGGCTGGTGACACCGCCCTTCGAGGCGGCGTAATGTGCGTTTCCCAGCGGTGCCGCCCACTGGTTCGACGTGGTGTTGATGATGCGCCCGTACCCGGATCGTCGCAGGACGGGAATAGCATGGCGGCAGATGGCGAACGTGCCCTTGAGGTTGACCGCGATGGTCGCGTCGAAGTCCTCTTCGGTGATGTCTTCGATCATCTGTTGCCGAACGATGCCGGCGTTGTTCACCACGATGTCGAGCCTGCCGAACTCATCGACCGCGGTGTCGACCACCCGGCCCGCACCCGCCCAGTCGGCGACTGATTCGTAACTGGCGACCGCCTCTCCACCGGTGCTGCGGATCGTGTCAACCACTTCATCGGCGGGTCCGTGTGTGGACCCGACGCCGTCACTGTCTACGCCGACGTCATTGACGACTACTTTGGCCCCCGCCGCTGCCAGAGCCAGTGCTTCACTTCTCCCGACGCCGCGGCCCGCGCCGGTCACGATTGCCACTCTTCCGACGAGCGGTCCGTCTGTACTCACAATCATCCTGCTTTCGTTGTTACGGTGCCGGTACTCCGGCTGGGAGGTCGATGAATTCGGCGGCGAACCACGCCATCGCGTCTTCGAGCGCTTCGAGGCTCGGGCTGGGAAGATCGATGAGGAACTCCGTGGCGCCGGCCTCGCGCCAGCGCGCCATCTGTTCGATGCACTTCTCACTGGCTTCACGACCGGGTTCAACGCTGGGGGCTGACGGTTGCCCTCGGGGCGCGCGCCCTCCGAGCGGAGCCAAGGGAACGATGATTCGGAATCCCGGTGGCAACTGTTCTTCGCGGGCAGCGGCTAGTCGCGCCACCGTCGCGGTGACCTGGTCGGGTGTGAGGGCCCACGGTGTCCAGGCATCGCCGAAGCGCACCGCACGGCGCAGACCGACGAGGCGATCGCCGCCGATCCATACTGGCGGGCGGGGTCTCTGCACGGGTCTGGGAAGACACACCAGGTCATCGATGTCGACGAATTGGCTGTGTTGGGTCGTGGGGTCGCCATCCCACAACGCGAGGACTGCTCTGAGATAGTCGTCGGCGATGTCACCACGATGCTCGAACGGGACGCGAGCGGCGTGGGATTCGTACTCTCGCCGACCTACCCCGAAGCCCGCGATGATCCTGCCGCGGGAGAGGACGTCGAGTGTCGCGAAGGCCTTGGCGGTGATCAGTGGGCTACGTAGGGGAATCTGGTAGACGTGCGTGGCGAATCGGATGCGGCTGGTCAGCGCTGCGAGGTAACCAACGGTGCCGATCGGATCGAAGAAGCGTGGACTCCCATAGAGGGCCGATTCCGCGGCGGCGATGGCGGCGTGGTCCCCGACTGTCACGTAGCTGTAGCCCAGCGATTCGGCCTTGGTCACTATTCTGGCCAGGCCTTCGGGGTCCGCCGTATCTTCCCAGGGCTGGAGGTTGATTGGCTGCACGATCGGTGTGAAGAAGCCGAAGCTCGACGTCAGGGTCTCGCCAAGCCGAGCAGGGTAGGACCGGTCGCCAGGCCGGGATGCTGTTCGCCCGAGGTGGCCAGCGGTCATTCCGCGGGTGGGATCGGTGCTGGGGCTCGACATCACGAGAGGATCGGCACCACGGCCGCGAGTTGGGAGGACTGCGTGTGGCTGCTTGAAGGACTGCGACCGATGACTTGTGCCAGGTCCTCGCTGACATGGCGATCGTTCATCCTGTTACGTCCATTCCTCGCTTCCGCGTGTTGCGGGGCAGTATTCGCTATCCGAATGGCTGGGACACCTACCGAGCGCGCAAATACTTCGGCTTCGTCTGCAGCCATGATCGTGGTCGGATCCTGCACAGACACGATCTCGCTGTAGACAGCGGCGGCGGTCAGCCCCGCCGCCTCCACGAGTGCGAGAGCTTGACGGGCGACCATCGCCTCACCGTCGCCGTCCCGCGGTCCCGCTACCACCGGCAGCAGGTGCCCCGGTCGTGTGAAATCGTCGGCCTGCGCGCTCGGGTCCGCGATCAGACGTGCGGTGCGGGCTCGGTCGTGCGCGGAAATTCCTGTGCCTACACCGTATCTCGCGTCGACTGACACCGTGAACCCACCCTGGACTGCCTGACGGAAGCTATTGTGCATGGGCGGCAGGCCCAGCCGGTCCGCGACGTCCGCTGAGATCCCGACTCGCAGATACCCGGTGCCGTGTCGAACAGCGAACGCCATCAGGTCGGTGGTGGCGTATGCCGCACCGAACACCATCAGTCCCTCGTTTCGGAGGGCATCGAGAACGACTACCGCTCCACCGCAGGCCAGCCAAGTCGCTGGATCAGCGATAGCGCGCTGGCCAGCAACCCTGAGCCGGGTCATCGGCCCAGCGTTCCGCTGACCGTGGCATGCGTGCCGAAGGTACGTCGGTGGTAGGTCAGGGGGGCACCCTCCCCGAGCCCGACCGCATGGACCAGTCCGGTGACGATGAGATGGTCACCCCCATCGAGAAGATCGGCTGTAGTGCACCGAAAGAATGTGCTCGACGCTAGCCGCGGAACACCGTCGTGCCAGTGCCAGTCAGTGGAGGTGAAGTCTCCCTTTCCCTTCCTGGCGAACTTCTTTCCGGCATCCTCGGCCTCGGTCAACAGGATGTTCACGCCGAACGCGCCGAACTCCCGCACTGCTGCGAGGAGGCCGGATGCGCGGTCGAGAGCAATCAGGATCATCGGCGGGGCCATGGACAAGGAACAGAAGGCGCTGACGGTGGTCCCGTACGGTTCACCTGCGTAGTCACGGGTGGTGACCACGGCTACCGGGGTGCAGATGTTGCCCATCGCTTCCCGGAAGAGGTTCTCGTCGATTAGCTTCTCGACGGCAGTAGTGCTCATCTCGACCTCCCTATCGCCATTCATACAGCACGTTATCCGCGCAGACCGGCCTCTACGAGGAGCGGATAGGTTTCGTTTCGGAATCGCGTCATGTCTTCGATGTATCGAGGGAAGGACATCAGTACACCGTCCAATCCGCAGTCGGTCAGCGTGCTGAGTGTGTCCACGACCTGTTCGCTGG
The DNA here is from genome assembly GCF_056402215.1 of Rhodococcus sp. P4_B6. Lineage (NCBI taxonomy): Bacteria > Bacillati > Actinomycetota > Actinomycetes > Mycobacteriales > Nocardiaceae > Rhodococcus > Rhodococcus sp. P4_B6. Next base: position 66,946 of record NZ_JBFUHV010000001.1, read on the forward strand.
TACCGATAATCGGGAAGCCGGCCCAGCCTCCGATGAACTGACGCTTGATCTTCTCGAGAGCCTGCGGTGGGATCGATTGCGAATTCAAACCCAATGTGGACACCAGGTTCTCGGCCGCTTCCCAATCACCCTTCACATCGACGTAGTAGTCGTGGAATGTGTGGGCAGCCTTTTCGGTTTCGTCTTGGACCACGTATGAGTTGGTCCACACCATGATCTCCCGGCCGTACTCTTCACGTGCCAGCCGCTTGAACGCGGCGACCTCTTCTGCCATTTCCTCCATGTCATATTTGGGTGCGATGAACACGACATCGCAATACTTGGCGCCGAAGTGACGTCCCGCAGCCGAACCACCGGCGTTCATGACCACCGGGTGCGGCTTCTGGATAGGGTGAGGTGCGATCGACGCATCGACCACCCGGAAGTACTTGCCGTCGAAATTGACCGGCTCCTCGCTGGTCCACAGGGCTTTGACGATCTGGAACCACTCGACAGCCAGGTCATATCGCCTGTCGTGCTCGAGCAGCGGGGCGCCGAACATCTCGATCTCGGGCGTGTTCCACCCGGTGACGATGTTCAGCGCGAAACGCCCATTGGTGATGTGATCGATCGTGGCCGACTGCTTCGCCGCCATCACCGGATGGATGGTGGAGACGTGAGAAGTGGCGAAGACACCGGTGCGTTCGGTAACGGTACCCACACCCGCAGCCCAGGTGAAGCATTCGAAACCGGCCCCGTTGAAGTTGGACGGACCACCGAATCCGCGCCACCTTCCGACCGGCACGACCGCCTCGAAATTCATGCCATCGGCCAGCTTTGCAAGTTCGATGGTGTTGGGCCACTCAGCTTGCAGTACCCCGTCGATGGTCGAGATGGCGCAGCCGCCCTGGAGGTTTGTCGAGAACGTGCCCAACCGCAGCTTGCGGTCGCTGTAGACGGGGTTGCCGGCTTCCCGGAGGGAGTCCGCACGGGTTGTGGTCATGATTTCGTCCTTCGTCGGCGACCGTTGCCGGTCGAGAGATGGTGAGGTGAAACGCGTCCGGCGGCACGGCCGGGATGCTGACGAATCGTCTCGGCCGAGACGTGGTGGGCCGAGGTGGTCGTCTGCAGCGCACAGCTACGGGCACACTCACTGCGTCGATCATCACCTTATTCCATATGTTGTGGCACAACGTTTTACAAGCCGTTCATAGATCGAGGACGAGTTCATCCGATGCGCAGCTGCCGACGCAGATGATCATCGCCTCCCCTTCGGCACGCTCCTGCTCGGTCAGCACGGTGTCTCGGTGAACAGGCACACCACCGCACACCTTGGTGATGCACGTTCCGCAGAATCCCTCCTCGCAGGAGTACGGAACCTCGGGTCGGACAGCCTGAACGGCTTGGAGCAGCGTCGTTCCGTCCTCGACTTCCACGGTGCGATCGCTGCGCGCCAGCCGGACCCGGAAGGGACGATCATGCCGGGTCGCGTCGACGTCCTCATCGCTTCCGGAGGCCGGAGCCCCGAACAGCTCGAAGTGAACGGACACGTCCGGCCTGATCTCGGCCGCAAGGGCACGAAGCGCATCGAGCAGAGCCGTCGGTCCGCAGCTGTACACCGCGCCACCGACGCCGACGCCTTCGAGGATCGCCCGCAGGGGAAGCAGTCCCGAATCGACCTCGGGGACCACGTGGACCGTCGAATCCGCCCGAGCACCGAGCGCGGTCAGGTCTCGGGTGAACGCCATGGTCTCCGAAGACCTGCCGCCATAATGAAGGGACCAGGGCACCTGCCCGCCGGCAACCTCCCGCACCATGCTCAGTATCGGCGTCACGCCGATGCCTCCGGCGATGAAGACGTACGACTCGGCAGGCTCGAGCGGAAAATGATTCCGAGGCCCCCGGATCCACAGCTTCTGCCCCACCATGACCGAGTCGTGGATCTCGGCAGATCCACCTCGGCCGCTATCGTCGCGGAGCACCGCGATGGTGTATTGACTGCGGTCCGACGGGTCGCCGCACAGCGAGTACTGGCGAATTAGCCCCGAAGGTAGCGTGACCTCGATGTGCGCGCCCGGCGCCCATTCCGGCAGATCCGATCCGTCGTCGCGAACCAACTGCAGGGAAATGACCTTCTCGGCTTCCCAACGAATCTGAATCACTTTGGCCAAGTTGAGCTCAGCCGTCGCAGCGCCTGCCATAAGCACCTGGACCTCCTGGTCGAACGTGGTGACGAGCCGCCGTGTGCCGGAGGTAACGAATGGCGTCACCTGTGGTTGGCATCACGTTGGTCTCATGAATAGCCTAATAATGGGATACGAAGGGGTCAATCGCCAAAGCGACGGGATAAGTGCTGGTCGACACCGCAGCTTGGCGCGGAGTCGACCCGCAGGACGCAGGGGAGACAACGTCGCAGTTCACAGCATTTATCGCCCGGTGCCCAGCCGTTGCATGCACCGGGAGAGGGGAAGCCCGGGCCGTGAACCGCTCGCCCGCTCCGGAGGCAACTAGCATAATGATAGGACCGTGTTGGAGAATGGAGTGGCCATGATCACCGAAGTGAACGACCACGGACTGGATAGTCCCCCCGAAGCGGATCGGCAGCCACGGAGGCGACCGACGACACGGCGCGCATACAAGGCTGCCCTGTCCATCGCCCAGCACATCGTCGACGACATCACCACCGGCAGGTTGCGCCCGGGCACCCGACTCGACCGCGAGCGCGAAATGTTGGTTCGCTTCAACGTGGGACGCGGTACGCTGCGCGAGGCGCTGCGCTTCCTGGAGATGAGTGGCGTGATCATGGTCAAGGCCGGACCACAGGGCGGTCCCATCGTCGCGGAGCCGAATGCCCACGACCTCGCCGGCATGCTCGGGTTGTTCTTCCAACTTCGGTCTATGCCGTTCAGCGCACTGGTCGACGCACGCGAATTGCTCGAGCCCGAACTGGCCGGTCGAGCAGCGGAATTCGCAACCGAGGATGTCGTACAGGAAATCGTCGATTCGGTGCGGGGCATGGAAGCGTTCCTTGCCGACGAGGAGAATTTCATCGCCGAGAACGACCGATTCCACGACATCGTCGCCGCTGCGGCCGACAACGAGATGTTCGCGTTGCTGGTCTCGTCGCTGCACGCGATCACCGACGGGATGCCCCTCGGCATCAGCTACCCCATCGAGCGCCGAGAAGCGGTGTTGCGTGCGCACTCGGCCGTGGCCGACGCGATTGGTACGCACGACGCAGAGGGTGCCCGCTGGGCAATGCGCCAGCACATCAAAGAGTTCCACAAGTACGTCAGGACTCATTTTCCCGATATCTACCGGCAACCCGTGAGGTGGCGCGACATTGCCGACTGACACCCTACGAACGGGTGCCCGGCGCCCTTTCACGTCACTGCGGGTACGCAACTTCCGACTGTTCTTCCTGGGCCAACTCGTCTCCTCTACCGGACAGTGGATGCAGACCCTCGCACTGGCCCTGTTCGTCCTCGACGAATCCGGCAGCGGTGTCGCGCTCGGCACGGTGACCTTACTGATGTATCTGCCGCTGCTGGTGGTGGCTCCCTGGATCGGTGCAGCGCTCGAGCGGTTGCCGCTCCGCAATGTATTGCTCGTGTCCCAGGCGGTACAAGCGGCACTGGCGGCGATCCTGTGGTCGATGTCCGCGATCGGCACTCTGACAGTTCCGTTGGCGTTGACCGTGGCTGCCTGTTTCGGGCTCGTACAGCCAGTAGACAACCCTGCCCGGCGAAGCTTCGTGTTCGAGATGGTTGGCCGCGAACGAGTGGCAAATGCAGTTGCGCTCAATTCGACGCTGATGACGGCGTCGCGGCTGGTCGGCCCGGCGATCGCGGGGCTGCTGGCCTCCACGGTGGGTTTATCCTGGTGCTTTCTCGCCAACGCACTCTCCTACCTCGTAATTCTCGGCGCACTTTCCCTGATGCGAACCCGGGACCTGCACACCGAGCGAACCGTCGCCGGGGCACAAACAACCGAGACGTCGTCACACGCGTCCGTGCTGGACGGGTTTCGCTACGCCCTACGCGACCCCCGGATTCGGTGGCCGCTAATACTGACGGCGGTGGTCTCACTGCTGTTGCAGAACTATCCCGTTCTGCTTCCCCTGCTCGCACACGAACGCATGAGCACGGGAGCGTCCTCGGCCGGTTTGTTGTTCAGCGCACTGAGCGCGGGCAGCCTGCTCTCCGCATTGACGGTGGCGGCCTTGGCGCCGACGGGGACGCGGGTGGTGGCAGTGTCCGCGCTCTGTTACGGAATCGTGGTCGCTGCTACATCTTTCACCTCAGGTATGGCCGTCCTGGGAATGCTCTTGGTCTTGCTCGGTGCTGCGGATCAGGTCTTCTCCTCAACGGCTAACGCGACATTGCAAATTCAGTCGGATCCGCGCTACCGGGTGAGGGTGATGTCGCTGTTTTCCGCCTTCTTCATCGGAATGCAAGGGGTCAGTGGCGTCCTTGTAGGAGCCCTCGCCGACCTTTTCGGACCGACCGCGGCCATGACGGTCGGCGGCGGCGGGGCGATCGTGGTGGCCGCGATCGTGTTGGGGGTCAACCGGCGGCGCAGACCGCCGCAGGACCGCGGAAACAATGAGGCTCGAAGGACCAAACCAGCATCGCCGTAGTCGATCCGGTTTGCCACTCGGGTGGACTCCGAGTCGAGCTCCTCGCCGCCGTGAGGCACCCGGCGTTACACGTCATCGCTCCGTCCTCGTCTTTCCCTGCCGTCCGGGGACGTTTCGACATCGAAGACATCACGTCCCAGCCGGTGCAACGCAAGGGCGAGGGCCAAGCGGGTCCGCCCCTGAGCAGTTCGGAATGAGTAGCCGAGTTCTTTCTCCAGACGATCGCAGTGAGCCTGCACGGTCGAATGATGTAGTCCCAGCTCGTGCGCGGCCGCCCGCACCGTCGTGTTCAGCTCCATCGCCTCGAGTACCCTGCGAGCGATGTTCGAGGACGCGGTCGCTGTGCCGATCGCAATCGCATCGGGGTGTGGCACAGGGCTCGCGTCGTGCGCTCGCACCAGCAGCGAGAGGGCACCGAGGTCCCGATAAGTCACCGTCTCACCGGCACGCGAAAGCCGGAGTGCGACAAGTGCCTGGTCAAAAGAGTCGGCGAGTCGCTCGACGGTGACGGTCTCACCGATCCCGCAGGTTCCGGTGACTGGCTGCGGACAGTCCGCTCCCGCGACGATCGCGCGAACACCTCCGAACCGGGTGCCGACCACCGCATCGATGTGTGTCACCCCGATCGGCGCCGGATCGGTGGAGATGACCGGCATTACGATGAGATAGATTTTCGAGCCGGCCTCCAGGCCGAGGCGGCGGGCGATCGCCAACTTGGTTCCCAGAGCGGCTTCGCGGTCGAGGAGCGCTTCGAGTGCACCAGCGTGGTCGGGGACTGTGCCCATGGTGCGATCGATCGTGATCTGAATCGACGAGGCCAGCCGATCGAGGACGGTCTCGTCGTTGATACTGGTCTCGGTGTTCCGCTCCACCCACACCACACCCCCGTCCAGGTCGCCCAATGGGCGCCGAGTCCACAACGCCAGTTCTTCGGCACTGGGCATCTGCGTGATCGGGGTGCCGCGTGAATCCACGCGTCGCACCAACCGATGTGCGGGATACACCGCGCCCACAGCGCAACCGGTGAGATTTGCTGCCGCGCGCATGAGCGCAGAAATGCCGACTCGTCTCCGAATCAGCCCATCGAATTGCGTGATGATGCGTAATGTCTCGTTGACGTCAGTGTCGATACCATCAACCCGGCCGAGCAACTCACGCATCCGGCCGACTTCCGCGCGTGGCTCCTCAGTGGCGGCCTTATCGCTGCTCATGCGATCCCGCCGTCGACCATCCTGGTCGGTTCCGCCCGCCGGCGGGACGACGTGCGGAATAGGGGCTCGGCGGCGTGTGGGTTTCGGTCGTCGATTATGAACATCCGCGCTACCTCCAGCGATAGTGATCTATGCCACTCTATTCGCCACTCGGCGGGGTGTCGCCCGCCACTGGTGCGCAAAGAGCCCGCTCAATCCCGCCGTCCGGCGGCCTCGTACTGGCGGTCGTCGAGCCGGGCGAGACGTACGGCCAAAGCGACGATCCGCGACCGATCGGGGTAGCGGACGAAGCTGGAACCCAGAGCACGAAGGAGGCGGAAGCCGAAGGTGACACGGTCGAGGCCGAAACGCACCCAGATCTCTTCCGCGGGGATGTCGCCGAAGGCCACCCACTTCGCAGCGAGTTCGATCATCTCGGTGATGTGGTCCGGACGGGACTCGATCCTTCTCTTGCCACGATTCTTGCTCACGCTCCGCCACCTCCTTGGTTGTAGGGCGAGGACGACCAGTGACAACAAGTGCGCCGTCGTGGCGGCCTGGTCAGGCCGCCACGACGGCGATCAGTGCTGACTGCCTTCAGCGAGCAGCACCGACAGCGGCATCCAATGCCGGAAGGGAGTAGAGCGAGAGAGCGTTGCCGTAGAAGATGGCGTCCTTCTCGGCCGTGTCGAGGAAGTCAAAGCCCTCGATGACCGGCTTCAGATCGTCGAGGTCGCGCCCGGTCGTGGGATCCGGAGCACTACCGCTTCCTGGCTTTTCGGTACCGAACAAACACCGGTCCGCTCCTACTGTCCGGACCAGCAGTTCCAGCGCCAGCGGCGCATGCAACACGGTGTCGAACCAGAGACGCCGCAAACTTTCGTCGAACGACTCCTGCAGCACCTGGCCGGTCCGCAACTTGGGGTGCAGACGAGCCGCCCGCCAGCGCCCGATCTGGTAGGGGACCGAGCCGCCACCGTGTGAGACGACAATCTTCAACGTCGGGAAGCGTAGGAACACCTCCGAATTGAGCAGGGAGAGCACAGCGATGCTTTCCTCGGTGATGAAGTGCTCGCTGTACGATTCACGACCGTTCTGGCAGCTCGCGGAATGGATGAGTGCCGGCACATCGAGTTCGACCATCTTTTCGTACAGCGGGTACCACCACGGATCGCCCAACGGGGGCACGTAGCCGCTTCCCTCGGACGGGTCCGGGTTGAGCAGGCAGCCGACCATCCCCAGATCTTTGATCGCCGTTTCCAGTTCACCCGCCCACTTCTCGGGTGTTTCCCCGTATGCCTGGGGCAGTCCGGCGACGCCGGCGAGGCGGCCGGGGAACTGCTGGACCTGGCGAGCGATCGCCTCGTTCACCTCCGCCGTCCACCAGTGCACGACCTTGGACGGGGTCGCCGAATGCGATGCCTGGAATGGACGCGGCGAGATGAGTTGGACGTCGGTGCCGACGCTGTCCATCACCGCCAGCGTGCGGTCGCCGTACTCCTCGAGCTGCGCATCGGTAACACCGGAACCGTTGCGGCCCTGGCCTCCTCGGGAGGATAGCAACGCGGCCTGGTACGCGTACAGCTCCGGCGGCGCGTTCAAATGGGCGTGGGAGTCGATGATCATGACTTCTCCTGGTAGAGCGATTGGTGGGTGAAAACAATGGAGTGGGTCGCCGCCGCTTCATAAATGGCCAGACACGTGGCAAGGGTTCCCAGCCCCCACTCCCCGTCATGGATCGGGATCCGGCCGTCGAGCGTCTGGTCCATCTCGACAAGCGCCTGATCCCAGACCGAGGTTGCGGGGTCGACGGGCAGGTCGGTCAGTTGTCCGTCGGAATACAGGTGCAGACCACCGGGGTGGACTCGAACGCCGCCACCGGTGAAAGTGGCGAACAGCTCGTCCGCCTCGGGTACAGCTCCGGAACCGTCGTAGTAGGCGTTGGCCTGTACTCCGTTGGCGAAACTCAGCTGCGTCGAGAATCCCTGTTCGGCGCCTCCCGCACCGCCGTGGAGGGCTCCGGAAACCGCGCGCACGTCTCCACCGCAGATCAGTCGCACAATGTCGATCTGATGGGCCCCTTGCCGAAGCAGCAGACCGTTGCCCACTGCTGCATCGAGGTCGTGCGCCGTACGGGTCCGGCGGCGATGCCAATCGGTAAACGAGGTCGCCTGCACCGACAGCAGATCACCGAGCCGACGGTCGGTCACGATCTGCCGCAGCACCCGATAGCGGGGGTCGTAGCTCACAGTGGGGCCCACGAGCAGGCTCACCCCGGCACGGCGTGCGCAATCCACAGCCTCCCGTGCGTCAGCGGCGGTGGTCGCCAACGGTTTCTCGCAGATGATGTGCACACCGGCCGCGGCCGCGGCGGAGACGGCGCCCAGGTGGTGCGCTGTCGGCGCCGCGACGTACACCACGTCCACTGTTCCGGAGGTGACCAGTTCGGTGGCATCGATGAAGGCCGGGCAGCCCCATTCGGCCGACACTCGGTTTCGAACATCCGGATCGGGGTCCGCGAGGCCGGTGAGCACGAACCGGTTGCTGCGTAGGACAGCGCGGGACATCAACGCGCCGGCAACGCCGGCACCGACGATCCCGAGTCTGCGAGGAGCGTGGAAACGCATGTCGGTCAGCTCAGCCCGTAGATGTCGAGTGTGGTCTCGCCCGCCGCGATCCGGGTACGGATCTTCTCCTCGGACCGTTCCCGCTGCAGTGCCCGCTCGACGACGGCCTTGACCTGGCCGGCATCGATGGCAACCACACCGTCGGCGTCACCGACGATGATGTCGCCCGGGTGCACTGTCGTCGAGCCGAGCTGGATCGAGACGTCGAAGCCGCCCGACGTGGCATCTTTGCCGGTTCCGCGAACGCACAGTCCCCGGGCGAACACCGGGAATCCGATGGATTTGAGGTCGGTCGAGTCTCGGACCGAACCGTCGATCACCAAGCCGGCAAGTCCACGTTCGGCTGCGGCATGGGCCAGGATGTCGCCCCAGTAGCCGTACTCGATGTCGGTGTCGGCAGCGGCGACGAGTACGTCCCCCGGCTGGGCGGCATAGAGTGCGCGGTGGAGCCAGATGTTGTGCCCCGGTGTGAGGTCGACAGTGAAGGCGCGGCCGCAGATCCGCCATGCCGGATCGAGCGGTCGGATCCGCGGGGGCAGCGGGGTGGCGCCGGACTCGTGGAGTGAGGCGGCACCGAGTTCCCGCAGGGCCGGAGACAGAGTGGTCATCGCGTTTCCTCTTCGGCGGTTTGCAGCTGGTGATAGCCCGCCTGCGCGCGGGCCTGATCGAGACGCGCTCCGCCAGCGACTGCAAGGCGGATGCGTTCTTCGGCATTCTCGATGGCCTCGGCGACGGCGAGGACACGTTCGACCTCGGCCGTCGCCAACACGACCACTCCGTCGGCGTCCGCGACGACGAGGTCACCGGGGTGCACGATGACGTTTCCGAGGGCGACCGGTACCCCGGTTGCCGCCAGCCGCACCCGGTCCTTGCCGGTCTGCATGTTCCGGCCTCTGGTGAAGACCGGGTACTTCAGTGCCAGGCTCGGTGCGACGTCGCGGCAGACACCGTCGATGACCGTTCCGGCGATTCCGCGGGAGGAGGCGACGTAGGTCATGATGTCTCCCCAGACAGTGCAGTCGAGCCGGCCTTCGTTGTTGAGCACGACGACCTCGCCGGGGGCGACGTCATCGATGAAGTCGCCGACAGTGCCACCATTCTCGTCGACCGGTTCGTACTGGCCGGTGAACGCCGGCCCGCAGAGCCGGAAGCTCGGGTCGAACGGCTGGATGCCTGGGACGGCACCCGGCAGCCCGAGCTTGTCCAACGCATCCGACAGGGTCGAGGTGCTGATTGCACCGACCCGGGTGAGCAGTGTGACGTCGGGCAGGGTCGAAGTGGTTGTTTCGTCAGCCGGCATTGAGCATCTCCTCGTAGTTGCGTCCCATGACCTGTGATGGCAGCAGGCCTCGCCTCAGGTCCTCGGTCATGAGGCGTTCCTTGGCCACCAGCCGTTCGGCCGTAGTGAGGACCCTGCCGATGTCCGAGGCGCTGACAAAGGTGACGCCGCTGCCGTCGGCGATGACGTAGTCGCCGTCGGTGACGGTGACGCCGTGGATCTGTACGGGGTCACCGACGCTGTCCTCGACGAAGCGTCCACGCGCGGTGAACGGCACGGTGGTGAGCGCGGACACCGGCAGTCTCAGTTCGCGGATCTCGTCTACGTCGCGGCAGGCGCCGTCGACGATGACCCCGCCGACGCCCTTGATGACGGCGGCTTGCGCGAGCAGACCGCCCCACGAGCCGGCGGTGGGTGTGCCTCCGTGCTCTTGCTGGACGACGATGACCTCGCCGGCGTTGGCCCGCTCGATCGCCGCGGTACCTAGATGCCGACTACTCGTTCGTCCGTCGGCGGGGACCGTGCGCATCGTGACTACTCGGCCCGCCGTGCGGCTGCCCTCCCAGACCGGGCGTAACCCTGCGACACCACCGGTCAGGCCGAGCGTGTCGAGCGCATCGGACACTACGCATGCGTCGAGGTCGAGTAGGCGATCGCGGTAGCTGTTCACAGCGATCTCGTCCACGTCAAAAATCCCATGCCGCAGCCGGATCCAACTGTGGACCGGTAGGCGGGGATGTAGTCGACGACCTTGGCGGTCGCGTCCTCGAGCGCTGCGCCGACGACGATCCAGTTACGGATCTCCGAGCTTCCCTCGGTCAGGCCGGCGACCGGGATCTGCGCCAGTGCCTCGTGGTCGTGGCGTTCGAGGGCGCTGAGAAGACCCCGGTCGAGGCCCTCGTCGATGATGGGGTGCGTGAGTCCACCGGATGCAATGAGAGCGACGCGCACGTCGGAGTCCCAGCTTTCGATGGCGGCGCGGAGTCCCTGCCCGAGTTCGACGCACCGCCGCGGTGTGGGCTGGTTCGGGGGATAGTAGGTGTTGAGCATGATTGGGGCCAGCGGCAGGCGAGGCAATCCCTCGAAGAGCCGGCGGTAGATGAAGGTGAATGCGTGCCCGAGGCTGCGGCCGGTGGGTTGCTCGCTGAACTGGGCGATGTCGAAGCCGTTTTCGACGAGGTGCTCGACGAGATGCTGGCCCAATTCGGGAACGGTGCGGTAGGTCTCGTCCTCATCGGCGTGGTAGTACTCGTACGCCGATTCCATGGTTTTCGGATAGACCTCCATTCCAGGGGGACGATCGTCGAGGGACTCGCCTCGGAAGATCGCGACCGCGGGCATGATGTCGTCTAGGAAGAGTTCGCGCTGATCGTCACCAACGACCAGGAGGACATCGGGTTTCATCTCGAGCAGTTCATCGCGCGTGCGCTCGAGCGCTTCCTGGCATGCCTTGTGGCGGGCCTCGATCTGCCGAATCTCGATCTCCCGAGCGAGTTCCTCGGGTGTGCGTGGTGACGACGGAAGATTGAGTTCCCTCAGGTGCGGCTGCTCGAGGTCACCGTGTGCGCGCCACCCGCCGGGTTCGATTGACAGCTGCGGGCTGTGTGACACTCCCGCGCCGCCGACAATGTACGCCATGTGTATCCCTTCCAATCTTGTTGATTTGTCCGGCTTACAGCCGGACACTCACGTCGGCGGCGGATCCGAGCGAGTGACGGTAGTAGTCCCATGTCCACTCCGCGTAGGTCAGAGCGGCTTTACGGCTGTTGACGAAGCCGGAAACGTCTTCGGCGTCGGCTTGGGTCAGCACGGCCGGTTCGGCGCCGGGTATCGCGTAGGTCGAGAGCGTCAGGTCGGCCAGGGTTTCGAGCTTGATCGCCCGCACTGTGGCTTCCTGCAGTGTCGCTCCGACCGCGACCACGCCATGGCCTCGCAGAAGACACACGTCCTTGTCGTCCATCGCGGCGGCCAACTCCCCGCCGCGCTCGGGGCGGTCGATCAAGACGGCCCGTTCGTAGATCGGCACGCCGCGAACCGCAAGTTCCATTGCGCCGGGATCGTAGGCCCCGATGGTCGGAGTGAGCGGCAATCCCAGTATTCCGACGAGCAGGGACGACCGCGGGTGGCCGTGGACGACCGCACCCACATCGGGCCGTTTGCGGTAGATCTCGGTGTGGATGGGCCATTCTCCGGGCAACGCATAGCCGCCTGGGAGGTCTGTGTTCGTCGATTCCAGATCGACGATGTGGATGTCATCGGCGATGGTGAACTGGACGCCGGGATCGTGTGGTGGGCGGCACCGGACGAGGAACATGTCGCTGTCGGGGACACGCATGCTTACGTGCCCGGTGATTTCCCGCACGCAGCCAGTCGCCGCGAGGATCCGGCAGGACAGCGCGACGGATTCCCTCAGGGCTTGGATATCGGCGGAGTCAGACACGTGAGGTTCCTTTCGTCAGATGGCGGAGGGCGGCGGCCATCCGGGCGGGCTCGGTGAATACCCGGATTCCGGACGACGCCAGAGTGGTCATGCCCGCCTCCGCCAGTGGGCGGGCAACGAGCCAGGTGACGAGGATCGGTACATCCGAACGTGACTTCGCCGCTGCGATTTCGTTGGCGACCCGGACGGCATCGTTGCCGGTGATGCTGGTGAGGACGATGCAGATCGCGTCCACGTGCGGATCGACGGCGACGACGTCGATTACCTCGGTGAACAGGCCGGGTGTGAAGGCTCCCTCGGCGGTGATGTCGAGAGGATTGGCGACGCTGGCGAACTTGGGCAGAAGACCGGCGAGGGCTCGAGCGGTGCCCTCGGTGAATTCTGCTGTGTCCAGATCGTTCAACACCAGCAGATCCGCGGTGGCGCTGCCCGCTCCTCCGGATGTCGTGATGACCGCGGCCCGCCGCCCTCGTGGAGTCGGGTAGTCCGCGAGAGTGGATGCGACTTCGAGGAGCTGGCTCATTTCCTCGACCTGGATGGCGCCCGCTTCCTCCAGGACCGCCCGGTAGGCGTCTTGACTGCCGGCCAAGGCACCGGAGTGCGAGGCGACCGCGCGTTGGCCGGCAGCGGTGACACCGGTCTTGAAGACGATGACTGGGATGCCGGCATCTCGTGCGGTGTGCAGTGCCCGGCGGAATGCAGAACCGTCGGAGACCCCCTCGAGGAACACCGCGATGGATCGCGTGGTGTCGAGACCGGCGAGGTAGCTGATGTAGTCCGCCACATCAAGATCGGTTTGGTTGCCGACGGTGACCCAGTCGCCGATGCTGTAGCCATCGGAAATCTCGCGTGAGACGAGGCTGCCGGCGACGGCGCCGCTCTGGGCGACGAGGCACACTCCCGCCGGGGTGTCGGGGAACTTGTCGATTGCTTGCGAGAACGTCGCCGCCATCTTGTGATGCGCGCTGACGATCCCGATAGTGTTCGGGCCGCACAGGAGCGTGCCGGACCCTGCGACGGCGTCACGCAGTTCGGCGTCGAGAGCGGCACCTTCTGCCCCGACTTCCCCGAATCCGGAGGCGAATACCATCACTGCGCGAACGCCTCGTGCTACGCACTCGCGGACCGCGGCGATGCTGGCTGAGGCCGGTAGGGCGATGCACACCAGATCTGGGGTATCGACGATTTCGTCGATGCTCCGCACCACGGGGAGGCCCTCGATCTCTCCGCCTGCCGGGTTGACTGGGTACAGTGGTCCGCCGAAACCGTTGCGCTGCAGCGCCCGAATCACCTTTCCGCCCGGCCTATCCGGAGCCCGGGAGGCGCCGACGACGGCGATCGATCGGGGCCGGAACAGCGCTGTGAGGTCGGGCCCGGTGGCGGCGGGCGTGGACTCCTGCACAGGCAAGACGACCGCGCTCGCATCGAGGACCAGGCATCGGCCGTCCGGAAGAATCCGAACCGGGTTCAAATCCAGTTCCGCGATCTCCGGAGCCTCGACGGCGAGCCTGCTCACTCGCTCTACGAGTCCACAGAACTGTGCGGTGTCGACCGCAGGCGCCCCGCGGAATCCCTGGAGTAGCCGCGAGGACACCAGGGAGTCCAGCATCCTTGCAGCATGTTCGGCCGTGACCGGTGCCGGATGGCGGGCCACGTCTCGGAACAACTCGACCGTGACACCGCCGAGCCCGACGATGAGAATCGGACCGAAGGTGGCGTCCCGGTTCCATCCGACGAAAAGATCGGTGCCCGGGGGCGCCATCTCCTGAACGACGATGCCGGCGTCGGAGAGACCGAGCTCCGAGATCTTCTGGTCCAGCCGCTCATACGCCCCGCGCACCGCGTCCGAGGTGGACAGCTTCAGTTCCACCAGCCCGGCGTCCGTCTTGTGGACCACCTCGTCGGACACAGCTTTGAGCACGACGGTCCCGCCGAGACGCAGAGCCGTCTCGACCGCTTCGTCATTGTGGGTGACCCGCACACTGGTGACGAAGGGCAAGTCGAGCGACGCGAGAAGGTCGCGTGTGCTCGATTCACCCCACGTGCCGGTCCGGGGAACTGTTGCGGTCACGGTCACAGACCTCCCCTGTTGAGCGCATCGCGGGAGATGAGGAGACGGTGGATGTCGTTGGTGCCCTCGACGATCTGGAATACCTTCGCATCGCGATACGCCCGGGCGACCCCGTATTCCTCGGAAACACCGTAGGCACCGTGGATCTGCACCGCATCGGTGGCCGCCGCCTGTGCGGCGTCGCTCGCAAACATCTTCGCCATGCTGGCTTCGATCCGCGCGCGGCTTCCCGTCTCCATCTCGGACGCGCACTTGTTCGTCAGCAGCCGGGCCGCCTCGATCGAGACCGCCATATCGGCGATCTTCTGCTGGGTCATCTGAAAGCTGCTGATCGGCTTTCCGAAGACGATGCGTTCCTTCGCGTATTGCACCGATGCGTCCAGGCAGGACTGGGCGAGTCCCACCGCACGTGAGGCGACGGCGAGTCTGCCGCGTTCGACGGCGGTCATCGCGACCGTGAAGCCGTCGCCTTCCTCGCCGAGGAGGGCGTCGGGACCGAGTTGGACATTGTCGAGCACCAGGTCACCGCTGCACAGCGGCCGGAATCCGAGTTTGTTGCGCATCGGGTTCTTGATGACACCGGGCGTGTCGGCGGGAACGATGAATGCCGAGAGCCCCTTTTTACCCAGTGCGGGATCGTTGGTCGCGAAGGTCACGAAGAAGGAAGCTTTGTCGAGGTTGGTGATCCATGCCTTCGCACCATTGAGTACGAAGCCGTCTCCGGTCCGCTTGTACCGTGTCTCGGTACCGGCGACGTCACTTCCCGAGCGTGGTTCGGTCACGCCGGCGCCGCCGAAGATCTGGCCCTCGGCGAGTGGGCGCAGCCACTGCTCCTTCTGCTCGTCGGTGCCGAAGGCGAGCAGGCCGCCGCCGACGAGGGCGGACGGCATGCTCATGAAGACACCCAGGCAGTGATCGACCCGCGAGATCTCCTCGATGATCATCGAGAAGGTCAGGTGATCGAGACCCATACCGCCCCATTCGACGGGGACCACCCCGCCGAAGAAGCCGAGGCTTGCCATCTGCTGGAGAAGGTCGAGGGGAATCGACTCCGCCTCGTCGTACGCCTGGACCCGGGGGGCAACCTCGCTGCGCGCGAAATCACGGACCAACTGAATCAGTGAGTCACGTTCGGCGGTGTCGACGGACGGTTCGAGGATGCTGGTCACAGCGCTCCTGCCGCTTCCAGGTTCTTCCGCAGGCGCGGGAAGATTTCGAGGGCGGTGTCGCCGAGCATCTGATCCAGGCCCTTCTCCTCGGCGCCGGGCAGCCCACGCAGCACGGCCGCGATGTCGTCGGCCCAGCCTTCGGTGGTGGTCTTTTTGTGCGAGCCGTCGCCGGGACGCTCGGTGCCCAGAACGATCCGGTCGGCGCCGATGGCCTTGACGAGCAGGTCCAGCGCCTCCTCGGTGTAGAGCGAGGTGTCGTAGTAGCAGTTGCGGACTGCCTCGTCGAAGGTGCCGGTGCGGCCGGTGCCCTCCCAATAGGTGCCGCGGAAGCGTCCGAGCTGGTAGGGAATCGCGCCGCCCCCGTGGGGGACGACGACCTTGAGATCAGGGAACAGCTCGAAAGCCTCGGACTGGACGAGCGACATCACGGCCACGCTCTCTTCGGAGATGAAGTGCAGGCTCTGGTTCTCACGCAGCGACACGCAGCCGGCGGAGTGCACGAGGAGCGGTGCCTCGTACTCGACGAGCTTCTCGTACAGCGGGTACCAGTACTCGTCACCTAAGCCCGGAACCTCCTGCGGTGCACGGCCTTCGCTCGGATCGGGGTTGAGGAGCACACCCACGAAGCCCAGGTCGTTCATGCAACGGTCGAGTTCGTCGAAGCAGTCTTCGATCGGGGCGCCCCATGCCAGCGGGAGGTTGGCCATTCCCTGCAGGCGATCCGGGAAGAAGGCGGACTGGGTGGCGATGGCGTCGTTGACCGTCTGTGCCCACCAGTGGACGATGCGGGCCGGCTTCTCCGAGTGCATGAGGCTGTACGGGCGCGCCGACACCAGCTGCACGTCTGTACCCACGTGGTCGAGCCAGGAGATGTGCTCGCGGGCGAAGTGCTCGAGTTCCTCCGGGGGGATGACTCCGGTCCGGCCGTGGCTCATACCCTCACGTGCCTCGGAGAAGCCCTTGAGGCGGCGGCCGTAGTGACCGCGGGTGCCGATGAGGAACTCACGGTAGCTGTAGAGCTCCGACGGGGCCACGATGTGGCCGTGTACGTCAATTACCTTGCGAGGCATGAACAATTCTCCTTGATTTGAAGATTTTTTGAGATGGAGGGAMTAGGTGGGGGGATTGCCGGCGTGTCGCCCCGGGGGGCTATTCGGTGTACACCCGAACCGGGTGACGGGTCTGTTGGTAGTGCTCGACGGCCGCGATGATGGTGTCCTCACCGATGGCCACGATCCACCCACAATCGCGTTCCCGGCACACTGCGGTGGGGAGCCACTCTCCACAGACCGCGCAGATACTGCCGGTTTTCACGTGCCCTGGGTGTTCGCACGGTTGGCGGTTCGGATTGGAATTCCTGGCGAACTCGATGAGATCGGTTCTCATGAAGGAACTCGGCTCGCTTGCTCTGCCTCGGCATCGATCAGTTTCGAGAGCGCGGTCAGTCGAGGACTGTACAGGCTCTGGGTCCGCAGGAACGCCGAGACGGGGTTGCCCTTGGAGGCGCCGCCGAAGCCGAGTTCCTTACGCTCCATGGGAAGCTCGATGACATTGCCTTCGGTGGCCGGGTCGTACACGTTCATCACCGGTTCGCCCGCCTCGTTCGAGTCGAGCTGCTTGCGGAGCAGGGTCCGGAAGAGAGCGATGCCCTGATCCGAGGAGCTGAGGTTCTCGTCGTGGCGGCTCGCAATCGGTCCTTGCGTCACCCACACCATCGCGTCCTGCGAGTCGATGGTGTCCATACGGAAGGTTCCGTCGTCGTCCTGCAGCTTGACGTCGTAGATGTCAGGAAGCTGTCGAACCTGCTGGACCAGATGGGAGAACTTCTCCTCCACGTCGAACCAGCAGTACCAGAAGTGCAGGGTGTTCGTGTCGTCGACGGGAACACGAATCTGCAGCGACTGCAGTCCGTATCCGCCCACCTTGAGAATGTGGGGGAAGTACACGGGGTGTCCGGTCCGCCAGTCCTCGGACTCCTCGGTCTGTCCTTCACGAAGACGACGCTTGATGATGCCGTAGTCGACGAGATCGAATCCGATCTTGATGTGGTGACCGGCCAGTTCGGTCGGCTCCTCGCCGGCACGTTCGAGGGTGTAATTGAAGTACTTGCCGTGCAACCACTCGACGTGGGTGGGATCGAACGAATTCTCCATGATCTGGAGCCAGTTGCAGGGGATGATCGCCGATCCGATGTCCCGAAATTGCGTGCCGTTTTCCTCGAGCGTGAACAGATCGAGCAGGGGCAGCGCCGGGGCCGGCCCTTCGCCGAGGTAGGCGAAAATCAGGCCGGCGAGTTCACGCACCGGATAGCCGGTAATCGAGGCGCGCTCTCGCAGGCGCGGCGAGGCCGGTTCCTGATTGGGTTGTTCGAGGCAACTACCCGTGCCGTCGAAGAGCCACCCGTGGTAAGCACATCGCAGCCCTGGCCCGTCAGGGAACCCGTACGCCAACGACGCACCCCGGTGCGGGCACTTCCGTGTGACCAGACCCAATTCTCCCGCCTCCGAACGGTAGAGCACCAGGTCTTCACCGAGGATTCGCACCGGCTTGACCGGGTTCTCGTCGAGCTCTGTCGCGGCGGCGACCGGCAGCCAATACCTCCGGTAGAGCTCTCCAGCGGGAGTTCCCTTGCCGACGCGGCTGAGTCGTTCGTTGAGTTCAGGTTGAAGCATCAGGACCTCGCACTTTCCGAAACGGACGTTGTTTCATCAATTAGGCTAATCATAGGACCAACCTCCTAGCAAGAGGGTAGAGCAAATAGATTTCGGCGGAACCTACGTTCCCGGCTCGGTGGTTTCGCGCTCGATCGCATACAACTCCTCGAGCCCCGCCATCTCCTGGAACTCCTCCCAGATCCGGAAGGCGTCCGCGGGATTTCGGCCGCTGGACCGGCCCTCCGCGTGCCGCTGATACACCTCGGTGACCGCCGCCCAGGCGGCGGTCTGGCCGGTGACGGGGTCGATCACCAGGGCGTAACCCATATCCGCCCACTCGTCGGGCGTGTGCAGATCCAATGACGTCAACGTGGCGACCGGGCAGTCGAGCTTCTCCGGAATCAGGGCCCGTTGTTCGGACCCCTCCGGAAGCAACATCACAGCGTCGGCGCCGGCATCGCGATACGCCCTGCAGCGTTCTATGGCGTCATCGAAACTCTCATTCTGGATCGCCCCGGTTCGCGCGATGATCAGCAGGTCAGGATCCTCGCGCGCCTGGACGGCGAATCGTACCTTCTTGACCATCTCCTCGGCCGGAATGAGGTGCTCGATATGGCGGTGATGGCTCACCCGCTTCGGCGCGACCTGGTCTTCGATCTCGATCGCGTGTGCTCCCGCCGTCTCCAGTTCCGCCACGGTGCGGGCCAGGTGAACGGCATCACCGAATCCGACTCCCCCGTCGACGATGAGCGGCAGGGTGGACCGCCGCCGCACCGCAGCCACGGCGGAGGCCAGCTCGGTAAGGGTCAGCAGCGCCTCGGACACCGCCAGCGAATACCCCAGGCCTCCGCCGCCGAGATACCCCGCCTCGAAGCCCAGGCGCGTACACAACCGCGCGGTGAGCGCGTCCGGCGTGTACGGCACGATAATCGGGTCCTTGCCTTCGAGACGGCGTCGAAAGCTGGCTCTGTCGATTCGAGTCATCGGGTCGCGTTTCCTGTCTGGATCAGATCGATGGGATATGTCCGCTATGACTGCCCGCTCACCCACCGAGCACCTTTACGCCACTGCGCTGCTCGCACAACGGATTCGCTCAGCGGCTGATGGCACCGGTAACTCGTTTTCTCGCAGTCGAACTCGCAATCGCCGCCATCGATCAGAAGCAAGATTCGGGGTGGAGCCATGCGGTGTGCCCCTACGATAGACCATTGGTTCAATGATTATTCGATATGTGCCACATTTTTCACACTTTCTCAGTGGTTCCACGGCGTCGCAAACGTGTGGTGCCGACCACTCTATTCGATACCTCGTCGCAGTTCAGCCGCCATTTGTGAGCGAATCGCTGTCTGCTACCCGCCATTTGTCGGTCCGGACTCCGCCATTGGAATGGGTACGACATTCGGTATTGACGCACGTCACATAGAGGGTAATCATAGGACCAACCTCACACACCGGGACGCGAGGCCGCCTGTCTGCTCACCTGCTTCAGACGCACGGCATACCAACCATCAGAGGAATTCAGCAATGAGTGGAGACCCATCCAATCTTCCCCTGGCCCAGACACACGGCAACACCGTTGTCTCCCAACAGGAAGTCCGTCGCGTAACCATCTCCAGTTACCTCGGCAACACGATCGAGTACTACGACCACACACTTTTCGCCTCGRCTGCCGCCTTGGTGTTCGGCCCACTGTTCTTCTCGAACCTCAGTCCCGCCCTCGGGACCATGGCATCCTTCGCCATCCTCGCCACCGGCTATGTTGCGCGCCCCCTCGGCGGCGTCGTCTTCGGATACCTCGGCGACCGCTATGGACGCAAGTCCACCCTTCTCATGACTATGACCATCATGGGGATCGGCAGTGGCCTGATCGGATTTCTTCCGACATACGACCAGGTCGGAGCAATCGCGCCGATCCTTCTCGTTCTTCTTCGTATTCTGCAGGGCTTTTCGGTCGGCGGGGAATGGGGCGGTGCCGCACTGATGACTGCCGAGCACGCGCCGGACGGTCGCCGCGGCCTCTACACAGCGATCGGCCAGGCCGGAATGGCTTCGGGAGGCGTGGCATCGACCCTGGTCATGGCGCTCACGACCCAGCTCCCGGATGAGCAGTTGTTCTCGTGGGGCTGGCGCGTACCATTCCTGCTGAGCTTCGGACTCCTCATCGTGGGTCTTTACATGCGACTGAAGGTGACCGAAAGTCCCCTGTTCGTGGCATACGCCGAACGAGGCGAATCCGTCAAGATGAGCCGATCACTCCTCGATAACCGAGGCGCACTGCTGCGCGGACTCTTCGCCAGCCTGCCCTCGACGATGTCGTCCTCGCTGTTCGGCAGCTTCGCGGTCTCCTATGCGGTAGGCGCCGGCCACAGCCGCTCCATCGTGCTTACCGCACTCGCAGTCGGATGGGCTCTGTCCACTGTGACCATGCCCCTCTACGGTTCGCTGTCCGATCGTGTCGGGCGACGCACCGTATACATCACTGCCGCACTCACGCTCGTCGTGATCGCCTATCCCTTCTTCTGGGCCATCCACACCATGAACACGGCTCTGTTGTTCCTCGCCTTCATCGTCGTGTTCGCGGTGGTCGCGATCGGCATGCAGGCGGTGATCGCGGCGCTCCTGACCGAAATGTTCCCGACCGAGTCTCGCTACACGGCGGTATCGATTTCATACCAGGGCAGCGCCATCCTCGGCGGCCTCGCCCCGGTCATCGCCACCTCTCTGATCACCGCCGCGGACGGCGGCGCACAGTGGGTAGCTGTGATGGTCGCGATCGTTGCCGTGCTCGGGGCAACCATGGTCTGGACAACGGGGGAATCGAGCGGCAAGAGCTTGAGCGCCCGCAACACTGACAGAGAACACCCCGCCCAGCCCGCAGTCGACCCCGTCGGCTGACGCCCAACTCCCTCTAGCTCCGGGCGTCGTGTCGGACCGAACCATCGATCCGTTCCGACACGACGCTTGGCCGTCGACCTCCAGACGGTTGCAGGGCAGAGCCGATACCCAGTCCGGCAGGACGCTCTCCTGCGCTGTGAGTGACCACCACACCACTCTCCAGGGTTCTCATCGGAGGCTCCAGGCACCGGAACGCGCGCAGTCCGAGATGTTCACTCGCAGGCCGAAAGGAGGTTCTCGACCGCGCTGACGACTACCTGGCGTCGGCGCGCTCTGTCCCGGGGTGCGACCGCGCCAAGCTCGGGTGTCTGGATATGCCAGGACATGGCAAGTGCGCGAACAATGGTAAGAATTTCGTGGGCTGTGTACTGAGCCGGCAGATGCCCTTCCTGCTGTGCCTGAGTGATCTTTTCGAGCTTGGACTGATTCGATGCCGCGATGGACTGCAGTGGCTCCCCGTCGGGCCGCTCGAGCTGATACCAGGTTGCCAGCCTCAGCGTCGACGGATTGTCTTCGTAAAGATCGAAAGCCCGGCCGACATAGCCGGCCAGGTCGGTGGCATCGAACTGGACAGAGTCGGTGAACGCCACCACCTGACTGCTGAAGACCGAGTCGAAGAGGCCGTCCTTGTTCCCGTAGTACGCGTAGATCAGCGACTTGTTGGCCTGCGCTACGGCAGCGATCCTGTCGACACGTGCTCCCGCGATCCCGAACTTCGAAAACTCAGTTGTGGCCGCGTCCAGAATTCGTTTCTTCGTCGCTTCTGAGTCCCGTGCCATACCGCCATCATAACAACTAACTAGTCAGTTTGAATTGCTTGTATCTAGCGCCGCCTCCTGCAACAAATGCCGACACGACGGAACCCCGATCCGGCGGAACCCCCGGCTGCGCTTGCCGTACAGCTTCGTCCCGGAAACCCGTGCTCCAACACTGACGTCGCTGGTGCACCGCCGACACGACCGGATCGCCGCCAACCTACTCGCCTCCGACGCCCTCACCACATACATGCACGGACCCGGGATCGGGCCCGTGCAGGATCATGGTGCGCGCGCGAACGTGTTGATCACGCAAGGAGCCGAAGCCGGCGGTCATCGTGCCACCTTCCCCTGCCGTCCGGGCGGCGATCTCACCGACCCGATCGGCCTGATCGCGTTGATGCAGTTTGTTGCGCGGCATCGTCTTCCAGGTCCCCCTGGTGGTCAGCGCATCACCACCGGCGCTGGGCTGGCCGCGGCGCTGACAGATGAGGCAGCCGCCGCGCAGCTCGGATCGGTCTTCATACGTTGCCCGGAGGCGGGTACCTCGGCGGTGGTGCGCGACGCACTCACCAGGGGCAGGCCGACCGTGCCGAACTGGCACGACTACGCAAGGAGAATGCGGCACTCAAACACAAGGTCGTTCGTCGACGAGCTCACCGCAACCGGGATCGGGGTCCGCACAGCGTGTGGGCGGGTCGGGCTGCCACGCTCGACCTACTACCGGCTCACCCGCCGCTACCGGCATTACCAGCCGGTGGCCGACCCGATACCGCAGAAGAACCGACGGCAACCGGCCGCGCTGACCGCCGCCGAACGCACCGCCATCATCGCTGTGCTCGAATCCGACGAGTACGCCGAATTACCTGTGGTGCAGACGTATTGGCGGGCGTTCGATGCGGGAACGGTCGGTTGTTCGGAGCGGACCTTCTACCGGGTCGCGACCGAACAGAACATGGTCGGCGATCGCTTCGGGCTCACAGCTCCGGCACCGGCACGGCCCCGAAGTCACCCTCAGTCGACGCCGACAGGATCCGGGCCAGCTCCGGATCGGCATACACCTCCGCCGTGTGGCGCCACGTCTCGATCGTGCGGGCCGGCGGAGCCGGATTATCCAGCGATGAGCCTGCCCGCAGCGAGGCGATCAGCTCGTCGACGAAGTCGGCGACCTCCTCACCCGAGAGGTAGCTCACCCACGGGAACGCCGCCGCAACTACCTTGCGCACCAGATCACGGTCATCCGAGTGCAGCAGGGCGTCGACCATCGCCGTCGCCGCCGCGAGCACCTCCCGTGCCTGATCCGCCCGCGCCGCCGTCATCAACACCAGATCCTCATCGTCGCGGCGCGTCACCCGCAGCGGCCGCGCTCCCGACCGCTGCCATTCCGACAGTGTCGCCTTCCCCTTGTTCTGGATATCCGAGAACGGCACCTCACCCACAGACATACTTTCAATGTACTTTTAAAGTGCGTGGTCGGCAAGATATGGGCAGGGGCTCCGCTGATCAGATTCGTCCAGGATCCGAATCGGTGAACCGTCGTATTTCACCTGTCTCATCGGAGCCATCGCTGTCGCGGCGTGGCCGCACCGCACACCCGGATACCCGGACTGCGCGCCCCGTCGCGCGGCCGCTGACTTTGCCGGCTCCCGGGTGACCGTGACCAGGGCACTTGTTGCCGCGATCGCGACCACGAGAGTGATGACCAGGGTCACCGAGACCTCCGAGGCGGAGGTGCCCACGAAGGCGAGCGCGGCGAGTACCCAGAGGGCGAGGGCCGCCGCTGCGTGATGGGTGCTGACGACGCCGATACGGGTGGCCCACCGCAAGAAAGGACGAACAGCGGGGGAACTGAAATACGCCGACCGTCGTCAGACGCGTTCGGCGGCGTGCTCGCGCAGGTACTCGCGCAGATACGGCATGGTGAAGTCGAGCATCCCGTGACCGACCGACGCGATCAGCTCGGGCCGTCATCCTGCGACATCACGACGAGGAAGCTGCGATCGAATCGGAGATCCCCGCGAGGCCCTACCCCCAACCGAGGGGCCGGCAGCAGGTCAGCGGCAGCTCTCATCCCCGAGCTCACGACGCCGGGGGCGACCTGCGTGGCGACGGAGCCACGCCCATGTCGAGCGGCGATCGCGTGCGCGCTCGGGCCACCCCCACCAGCGCAGTGGGCTTGGTGTCACGCGGGTCGTCCCGCCGATGTGTTACCCCATTAGCCTCTGGCGATGACCGGGTGGGTAGTGCTTTGGTGGATGAAAGGGGGGCAGACCCGATCGATCGAGGAGCCGGTCATGGCCAAGCCGTTCAGAGGTGTCGTCAATCTCGATATTCGTGATTCGATCCCGGACTGGGGTCCGTACGAGCAACCGAAGGCCCCGCCCGGTTCGCCGAACGTCCTCTACATCGTGCTCGACGACGTCGGCTACGGCGCCCTGGGCTGCTACGGCGGCCCGATCGAGACCCCGAACATCGACAAGATCGCCGCGAACGGGCTGCGGTACGGGCAGTGGCACACCACCGCGCTGTGTTCCCCGACCCGCTCTTGCCTGCTGACCGGCCGCAATCACACCACCAACGGGATGGGCTGCATCAGCGAGGCCGCCAGCGGTTTCCCAGGCGCGAATGGGCACATCCCACCCGAATGCGCCACCCTCGCCGAGATCCTGGTCGAGCACGGCTATTCCACCGCGATGGTCGGCAAGTGGCACCTGTGCGCCCAGGACGAGATGAACGCGGCATCCACCAAACGGAACTGGCCGATCGGCCGTGGATTCGAACGCTTCTACGGCTTCCTCGGCGGGGAGACCAACCAGTGGTACCCGGACCTGGTGCACGACAACCACCCGGTTCAGGCTCCGACCACGCCGGAGCAGGGGTACCACCTCGGTGTCGACATCACCGACCGGGCCATCGAGTACCTCGACGACGTCAAGGCGATCGCCCCGGACCGCCCGGTGTTCCTGTACTACGCGCCGGGCTGCGCGCACGCCCCGCACCACGTGCCCCGCGAATGGGCCGATCACTACCGCGGGAAGTTCGATACCGGGTACGAGGCGATGCGCGAGCAGATCCTGGCCCGGCAGAAGCAGATGGGTCTGGTCCCGCAGAACACCGAGCTGCCCCCGCTCAACCCGGTCGGCACCCCCGAGAACCGCACCGGCCTCGACGGTCAGCCGTTCCCGCCGCTGGACTTCACCCGCCCCTGGGACACCCTGTCCGACGACGAAAAGCGCCTGTTCGCCCGGATGGCCGAGGTGTACGCGGGATTCCTGTCGCACTGCGACGACCAGATCGGCCGCCTGCTGGCCTACCTCGAGGACATCGAGCAACTCGACAACACCATCATCGTGCTGGTCTCCGACAACGGCGCGAGCGGCGAGGGCGGACCCAACGGCTCGGTCAACGAGAACAAGATGTTCAACGGCGTGCCCGACGACCTGGCCGAGAACCTGATGATGCTCGACGAACTCGGCAGCACCAACACTTACAACCACTACCCCAACGGGTGGGCGATGGCCTTCAATGCCCCGTTCAAGATGTGGAAGCGCTACACCTTCAACGGCGGCACCTGCGACCCGTGCCTGATCTCCTGGCCCGCCGGGATCACCGCCCGCGGCGAGACCCGCGACCAGTACCACCACGCCATCGACCTGGTCCCGACCCTGCTCGACTGCCTCGGCCTCGAACTCCCGGACACGATCAAGGGGTACGCCCAGCACCCGCTGCAAGGGGTGAGCATGCGGTACAGCTTCGACACCGGCACCATCCCCACCGCCAAGCACACCCAGTTCTACTCGATGCTCGGTAGCCGGGGGATCTGGCACGACGGCTGGAAGGCCGTCACCACCCACCCCACGATCAGCGGCTGGAGCCATTTCCCGGACGACACCTGGGAGCTCTACCACACCGATGTGGACCGCGCCGAGCTCCGCGACCTCGCCGCCGAGGAGCCCGGCCGACTGGCCGAGCTGGTCGGGCTGTGGTTCCACGAGGCCGGCGCCAACCAGGCGCTGCCCCTCGACGATCGTCAGCCCGTCGAGATCCTCACCACCCCACGCCCGCAGCCGGTGGCCCCGCGCAACCGCTACGTCTACCGTCCGGGGGGCGCCCCGGTGCCCGAGTCGGTCGCGGTCAGTGTCCGCAACCGCTCGTATTCGATCGGGGCACTCGTCGACATCCCCGACCCGGGCGCGTCCGGGGTGCTGTTCGCCCACGGCGGCCGGTTCGGCGGCCACACCCTGTACGTCAGGGACAACCGGCTGCACTACGTCTACAACTTCCTCGGCAGCGAACAGCAGAGGATCGACGCCACCGAAGACGTGCCGACCGGTCACAACGTGATCCTGGCCGCCTCCTTCGACAAGGACGGTGAAGATCCGCCCGGCACCGCCCAAGGCGTGCTGAGCCTGTACTACGGCGACCGCAAGGTCGGCGAGGGCCGGATCCGGACCCAACCCGGCCCGTTCGGTCTCGGCGGCGCGGGCCTCACCGCCGGCCGCGGGGGCGCCGAAGCCGTCACCGACGACTACCCCGGCACCACACCCTGGGCGTTCACCGGCGGCACCCTGAACCGGGTCGCCGTCGACGTCAGCGGCGAACCCTACGTCGACCTCGAACGCGCAGCCGCCGCCATGCTCTCCCGCGAATAGCAAGATCGAAACGACGAGGCGTCGGGCTCTGCCGACATGATGTGCTCGGTGGAGCCCGCGCTTTCCGTCGAACGTGTCCACCGATCAGCATTCCTGTTGTGCCCCAACAACTCCGAGATGCGGGCGTCAGCGTCCTGATCGGCCGTCGCGGTATTGCCTGCTGCGCGCCTCGCCGGCCAGCGGCCCGCGAGGCTACCAGCGAGAGACGACGCTCGGGTTCGGCTCGTCGCTGCCCCGAATCGCGACCGGAGTCGCCGGCGTAATCAGGAGGCGAACCGTCGAGTTCTGGCTGACGAAACCGACGAATCCGCCGTTGCCGTGGTCTTCGAAGATGCCCCTGATGGCGTCCTCGAGGCCGTGGGCGGCGGCCGCATCGGCGAGCGGATAACGGACCCCGTCGTAGATCGCTTCGTAACTCATGATCCTTCTCCCGCTGGTGTCGTGGTCCTCCCAGCGTAAGAGCGCCGGGCGAGCAAGATGTCGATCGGCGGGAGTCGGTCGACAGGCTCCCACCGACAACGGTGTTTACCGCGTGTTCAATCCGTGCGGGCACGCTCTCTTCCATGAGTACTCGCCATCAGCCGCCCCCGGAGGACCGTCCACCGACGAGAACGACACCGACACGTCGAAACTGCCCGGACCTCACTAACCACTGAGGCACCGACTACCGATGACGCAACGCCACCCGAACGCCCTCCGCTACTACTCCACACGAAAGGACGCCATGACCGACGGACCGGCCGAGTACACGCCCCCAGGTTCCGCACGGACACACACCACCGAGTGGATCAAGGCCCATCTCGAGCGGATGGACCGTCCCGACCCGCAGGCGGCACCGATCACCGGCGGGACGACCACCGAGCCGACCTGACTCGCGCGGCCGACCACGACCAGCGGGGCCAGCAACGGTACCGCCCCGCAGGGTGGGTCAGCGCGCGAGACGCGCGGCGTCCGCCCGGGAACCGAGCGCACCCCCGACCGATCCCGCGGACCACAGAGATTTGGAACCCGAACATCCGCACACACCGCCACCGGCGCACGGCGGTGGCGCTGAGCGGCGAGGAGTGCGGTACCTGTTGGCGCGCAGCCTTATTCCGATGCTCATGCACGACCAGTCGCGCCTACTCGACGTCAATCAGATGTTCGCGACCCTGCTGGGATACGACCTGCCCGAGATCGCCGGCCTGCACGTCCACCAGGTGATCCACCTGAATGACACCGCCATCGGCTCGCCGCGACCGTTCGACGCACATGAGAACGCACCCATACCGTGAGAGCCCCGGAGCGGTAATGCGGAAACACTGATAGGCGAAATCCAAGTGAGGACAGTCCCCGACCCGAGGCCGGGGACTGTCCTCGCGTTTGAGGGCTCGCGCGTCAGTTACCGAACCGGAACCAGAATCGGATCACCCGGCCGAGGGCGACGATCACCTTCGCGAAGTCGCGGAGACCGGCGGTGCTGCCGGTGAGGATAACAATGAGGATGGCGGTGACCAGGCAGGCGGTCACGAAGAAGACAAAGCACGCGGCAATCACCAAGGCGATCGAGACGAGAATTTCGGGTTGGGCCATGTGGACCTCCTTCTGTTGGCGGACACGCGACGACAGCGACCGTTGTGGTGCTGCCCAATGAGTGATCTCCAACAGAGGGACGGGCCCTCCCCACCCGCAGGTGGGATACCTAAATCATCGCTTGGACCTGGCACTTCCGTCAATAGAGGCATCGAAAAACGGTACGCGAGGTTGACACAGGTATGCATCACGCTCCGCTGACAACTCAGGAGATGACCGAGGACGCAGTCCGCCGGTTTGCTCACGTCGTGCGGTGAGGGCGACGACGAGCCGCTGCACTGTCTCGCCGAACGCGCAGCAGATGGCTCCACCGATACCCCGGTACCCGCCGCGGCATCGCCGCCGGGCCGGATCTCGATTCACCCCCGACCACCCCGATGGCCGGGGAATACTGGAGGGATGCGGATCGTGTTGATTCTCGGCGCCGTCGGGTTGGGACTCGAGGAATTGGAGTCCGCGTGATCCTCGACGCCATCGGTGCGCCCATCGTTCTTGCCCCGATGGCCGGCGGACCGTCCACGCCGGAACTCACCGCGGCCGTCACCGAGGCGGGCGGGTTCGGCATCCTCGCGGCCGGATATCTGAGCGCCGACGTGCTGGCGCAACGGATTTCACAAACGCAGCAGCTCACCTCGGCGGGGTTCGGGGTGAACCTGTTCGCGCCGGGAAAGCCGACACCGGTCGAGCAGATCGCGCCGTACCTCGACGAGCTCGCCGCGACCGGAGCCGAAGTCGGCGAACCGCGTTTCGACGACGATGACTGGTCCGCCAAGCTCGACCTCCTCGTCGCCGATCCCGTTGCGGTGGTGTCGTTCACGTTCTGCTGCCCGTCGCCGACAGAGATCGAGCGACTGCACGCCGTCGGGTCCGAGGTGTGGGTCACCGTGACGTCGACCATCGAGGCGCAGGTCGCCGTGACTGCGCGCGCGGACGTGTTGATCGCGCAAGGAGCCGAAGCCGGCGGTCATCGTGCCACCTTCCTCTCCCGTCCGGGCGACGATCTCACCGACCCGATCGGCCTGATCGCGTTGATGCAGTTGTTGCGCGGCACCGTCTTCCCGGTCCCCCTGGTGGCCAGCGGCGGCATCACCACCGGCGCTGGGCTGGCAGCGGCGCTGGCAGCTGGTGCAGCCGCCGCGCAGCTCGGATCGGTCTTCATGCGCTGCCCGGAGGCGGGTACCTCGGCGGTGGTGCGCGACGCACTCACCAGGGGCCGGCCGACCGCGCTCACTCGTGCGTTCACCGGACGGTGGGCGCGTGGCATCCGCAACCGATTCCTCGACGAACACACCGCCACCGCACCCGCTGCCTACCCGGAGATCCACTACGCGACGTCGCCGCTGCGCCAGGCCGCGCGTGAGAGCGGAGACGGCGAAGCGGTGAATCTCTGGGCCGGGCAGTCCTACCAGCTCGCGAAGGATCGGCCCGCCGCCGAGGTGGTGCAGCGCCTGGTCAAGGGGTGCCGCGTATCGCTCGAGGCTGCGGCGAAGCGGATCTCACCGCCGTGACCTCAGTGTCGGGTCCGCGCCGAGCCACCGTCGTGTACAGCAGTTGCCACCCCGTATTTCATCGCTGAGTTAGAGCCGGCATCGCCGTGTTTCATATGCCCTTGGGCGGGTCGCGATCAGAAATGTGCTGCTCAGGCTTCGGGAGAACGCCGGCAGGCACCACGGTCACCGGATCGGACGGGGCGCACCCGCCGTTTGCTCCCCGCGCGGCGTCGGCGACGGTAGATTCACGTATCGCTGCTCCCGCAAGATTCCCGCTCGTCGAAGGGATCGTCCGTTATGAGTAAGCCGACTCACCGGTGGATGCGCCGCGGTGCATCCACCGCCCTTGCCGTCGCCATCGGATTCGCCACCCTCTCCTGCGGATCGGATGACACCAGCGGCGGTGGGACGGAGTCGACAGCCCCGGAATCGCCCGACGTCGCCAAGATCGAACAGATCGTCCAAGGCAAGATGACCGAACTCGACCTCTCGTCCGCCGTGTTCGGGGTGTGGCGCGGCGACGAGCAGGTCACCGTCGGCGCGCTGGGCGGATCCCCGATCGGCGTCCCCGCGACGCCCGACATGCAGCTGCGGGTGGGTCAGCCGATGGAGCCGATGCTGTCGACGGTGCTGCTGCAACTCGACAAGGACGGCGTCGTCCCCCTCGACAAGCCGATCGCCGAATGGGTCCCCGACTTCCCGCGCGCCGACAAGATCACCCCGCGGATGCTCGCCAATAGCACCACCGGCATCGCGGACTACGTCACCGACCCCGAATTCCTGAAGCAGTTCTACGCCAACCCGATGGCGGGCTTCACTGCGCAGCAGATCTTCGACCTCGCCAACGCGCGGCCGCCGCTGTTCGAACCCAGCACCAATTGGGCGTACGCCCACAGCGATCTGTGCCTGCTCGGCGTGGTCCTCGAGAAGGCCACCGGCACGACCCTCCACGATTTGATCCAGCAGCGCATCCTGGACCCGCTCGGCATGAACTCCAGCGACGTCGTCCTCACACCCCAGATGACGGAGCCGACGCTGCACGGCTACACGAATGAACGTGGCGTCTTCGAGGACTCCACGTTCTGGAACCCCACCGCATTCCTCAACAGCGGCAACATGAACTCCACCCTGGCCGACGTCTCCGTGTGGGTGCGTGCGCTCGCCGCAGGCAAGTTGCTCTCCGAGGAGCAGTTCAAGGAAATGATGGCCCCCAGCACCGCCGGCCTCGGCCCCATGACGGCGCAGAAGTACTTCGCGTTCGGGGTCGTCCACATCGACGACTGGCTCTACATGAACCCAGCATTCGGCGGCTACAACGGCGTCGCCTTCTACGACACGAAAACCGACACGACGATCGTCGTCTACTGCACCCTCGGACCGAAAGCCAACTCCGACACCAACAACGCCGTCCCCATCGGCAAAGACATCGGCGCTCTCCTCGTCCCGGACCGACCCCCGAACGTCTGATCTCCGCTGTGGTGCGTTCGGTGAGCCTAACGCGCCGGCAGGCGATACACCCGCCGCGCGGTTTCGCCGAAGAACAGAGCCTGTTCCGCCGACGACAGGTCGTCGAGGGCTGCCTGCACGGTGGACACCATGGTGTCGCTGTCCCACAGCAGATGGTCGATCGGGTAATGGGAGGCGAACATGCATCGTCCGGCGCCGAAGATTCTGAGCGCCGTCCGCACCCAGCTCCCGATCGCGTCCAGCGAAGTTCCGAAGATGAGGGCGATTCCCTGAAACTTGAGGACGACGTTCGGAAACTGACTCACCGCACCGAGGCGTTCTTCCCACCGGGAGAAGCCGTCGGCAGTGAGGTCGACGGGCCAGCCGACCGCCTCCAACACGAAGGTGGTGTCGGGAAACGCAGCAATGAGTTCGTGCGTGTCGGGTAGCTGCTCGTCGTATACGAGCAGCTCCCACACCAGCCCCGCGTCGGCGACCTTCTCGAACCCGTGCAGCCAGGCCGGGTCCGACAGGTAGTCGCCCCGCGCACCCAGACGCTTGACGGGGTCTTCCGCCCAGTACAACGGCTGACGCACCGCCTGGACCACCGGCAGATCCCGGTATCGCGCGAGAACATCTGCCAGACCATCCGATTCGAGCTGCGCGGCCGCGATGAAGGCGTTCGGAACGCCGACACGATCGGCGCACTCCTGAATCCAGAGGGCCTCCGCGACACCGTCCGCTGCTCCGAACTCACACGCGACCGAGGCCGCGACGGGTATCCCGTCGACCTGTGCCCGGTAGTCGTGCGGCAGGTATCGGCGTGCCGCGTCATAGTAATTCGACAGCAGCGCGGTCAGCGCGGGTGGGCGATTGTCGATCCACGGGTACGCGAGGTCGGGCAGATTCAAGAAATGATGGTGCGCATCGACAATGTCCACCTCACACAGCATATTTCACTTCTGCACGACCGGCCGAGACTTGGTTGAGCTCAACTCGCGTTGAAACTATCCACGGCGGCGGTGACTGCGGCGGCGAATCCTTCTCCCCCGTGCCCGGCGTCGTCGAGCACGACCAACTTGCTGCCGGGCCAGGCCCGCGCGATCTCCCACGCGGTGTCCAACGGCCCGGACACGTCGTAACGTCCGTGTACCAGGATCGCCGGGATGCCGGCGAGGGCGCCCATCCCTTCGAGGATCTCGTTCGGGGCGAGGAAGCAGTCGTGTGACCAGTAGTGCGTCACCAACCGCGCGAACACGCTCCGGAATGCGGGATCGTCGTAGCGCGGGTTCGGCTGCCACCCCGGCATCAGCGAAACATGCGTGTCCTCCCACGCACACCACCTCATTGCCGCCGTCCGGCGCACCTCCGGGTCCGGGTCGGCCAGCAGGCGGGCGTAGGCGGCCGGGAGGTCCCCTGCCCGTTCAATATCAGGCACCGCCGCGACGAAATGTTCCCACTGCTGCGGGAACACGCGACCCATGGCGCGGGTGATCCAGTCGATCTCCCGCCGGGAACCCGTGGTGACCGCACCGAACACCGCCGCAATCACCTGCTCCGGGCACTTCTGTGCGTATGCCAATCCCAGGCTGACGCCCCACGAGACGCCGGTGACGATCCACCGCTCGATCCCGAGATGCTCACGCAGGCGCTCGATGTCGTCGACCAGGTGCGCGGTCGTGTTCGACCCCAGGTCGTAGTCGGGGCCGTCCGCCAACGGCGTGCTGCGACCGCACCCGCGCTGGTCGAACAGCACCGCCCGGAACGCGGTCGGGTCGAAATAGCGTCGCGCTCCCGCGGTACTCCCCGAGCCCGGTCCGCCGTGCAGGTACACGACGGGGATCCCGGTCGGGGTCCCGACGGTCTCCCAGTACACGCGGTGACCGTCGGAGACGTCGAGGAGTCCGGACTCGTACGGCTCTACCGCCGGATACAGTGCGTCGCCCACCGCCTCACCCTGCCACGACGCCGGACGTCCGCGCGTCACGAGATGGATTGCGGGTCCTGTCCGTACTGTGATCTCGATGCACTTCGGACTGACTGATCTGATCGACCCGCGCCTGCTGCCTCTCGTCGACGCGTCGCGGGCGTTCTACGCGAAGCGCGTCGCCGGTCGGAGTCCGAGTAGCGGGGCGGAACTTCGATCGGTCCGAGCCGATGCCCCCGCCCCCGCCCCGTCGCAACCGCCGGCTGTCGAGGAGGTCGTCGTCAGCGGTGGTCTTCGAGTCCCGCTGCGGATTCACGCCCCCGTCGGCCGGGCCGCGACGGGTGTCTACCTGGAGATCCACGGCGGCGGCTTCTACATGGGGTCGGCTGCCGGCAGTGACGTCCGCAACCGCCGACTCGCGGACGCGCTCGGCGTCGCGGTCGTCAGCGTGGACTACCGGCTCGCTCCGGAACACCCGTGGCCGGCCGCACCCGACGATTGCGAAGCCGCCGCACTCTGGCTCGTCGAGCACGCCGCGGACCGCTTCGGGACGACGAAGCTCTCCATCGGCGGCTTCTCGGCCGGTGCAACGCTCGCAATGACCACGCTTCTACGGCTGCGCGATCGGGGGATATTCGCCATTGATTCCGCCGTGCTGCAGTTCGGAACGTACGACCTCAGCGCGCAGACACCCGCCGGACGCCTGATCGCCGACGAGTACTTCCTCGACGCCTACGCGGGCGCGGCGTCGGACCGCACTCATCCCGACCTCTCCCCGATCTATGCCGACCTCACCGATCTGCCTCCGATCCTGATGGTGGTCGGGGACGCCGACATTCTGCTCCAGGACAACCTGGCCATGGCCGCACGGCTGTCCGCTTCGGGCGTCGACGTCGATCTCCGTATCTACCCGGACTCACCCCACGGATTCACCGGCCACCCGACCCCGATGGCTCGGGCGGCCCACGACGACATGCAGATGTGGCTGAACAGCCACCGCCGCGAGAGTGCAGGAGGTGGTCGGCATCAGTGAGTACCGTTCGAATCAGTTGTCCGATAATTCCGTTCCGGTAGCACCGATCGCGGCGCTCTGGGATCGCGGCGAGGTGATCGGCGCAGCGGTGCTGGCGGTCGCGGGGATCGCCTGGTTCGGCTGGGCGCAGCAGGACCCGCCCGCACCGTGGGTCCCGTACCTGGTCGCCGGGTCGGTGATCTCGGCGCTACTCCTGGTCGCGCTGGTGATGCTGCTGGTGCGCCGACTGACGACGACCGGCTCTCCGATGGCAGACCCACGAGTCCGCCGCCGCTACTGGCTCACCGTTGCGGTGGAGGTGGTTTTGATCGTGGTCGGAAACCTCCTCCTTGCCGCGGTCGGGCATCAGGCGTACGACGCGGCGTGGACGCTGTTCGTCGTCGGTGTCCACTTCATTCCGCTGGGCAGGGTCTTTCACGCCCGGGGCCTTGCCCTGACCGGTGTCGTCGCGGCGCTCGTCGCGGTGGCCGCCGCGTGTCTCGGGCTTGCCGGCGCCGTCTCGCCGAGCGCGGCGGCCGGTGCCGGGGCCGGGGTCGTGTTCATCGGTTACGCCGGCTGGGTGCTCGGACGGGGACGCCGCCCCCGCCCGGACGGGTGACGCCCGGTAGCCGACGCGCTCAGCAGTCGAACACCGACCAGCAGATGTCGTTCCGCAACCGCTGGTCGTCGAGGACGAGTTCGCGAATCGCCTCGGGGAGTTGGTCACGCTGCCAACGGCACTCACGTCGTCCCGCTGCGTCGCCCTCACCCGCGGGCGCGGCAGCACGTGCGGCTTTGATCGCATAGGCGGCGGCACCGAGTTCGTGCGCCGCGACGTGCGCGACCGCCCCGGCCTGCCCCGCAGCATAGGCGGCGTGCCGGGCGGCTCCACGCAGGTCTCTGGCCGCGCCCATGGCATGCCCGCCGGCGGCGCGGGCCTCCATCATCTTGACCTCCCCACGCACCCAGGCGCGGGCGTTCTCGATCGCGTCACGCGGTCGTGGGTCGTCGGGCCGAACCGACTCGAACAGGTTCAGCACGTGCTCCGCGCACGATGCCGCCCACAGGGCCAGAAGCTGGTGATCCGCGTCGGTGAGGGTGCCACCGCGGCGGATCGTCACGAAGCGCGGGTCTCGGACCTTCGGGAGGATCATGGCTAGATCTTCCAACACGTGCACCACCCAACCGACGTTCCCGGACACCGGCGCTTGACCCTGACACAGTGACAAGGACTCGAATGGTCGGCGAAGGAGGTGGTTGTCGTGAACACAACCAACCAGGGTGGGCCGAATGCTCACCTCGCCGACGCTCTGGCCGCGACCGACCCGTCGGCCCGGCTGCGGGCGGCGCTCGCTGCGGGCACGCACCCCGATCCCCGATTCGCGGACGCTCTCGTCGATCGGTGTGCCGTCGAACCGGACTTCTACGTCCGCGACATGCTGACCTGGGCTTTGTGCCGCCTGCCCGCCGAGGTCACGGTGCCGAGACTGGTCCACGAGCTCGGGTCCGGCTCCGCGCAGGCCCGCAGTCAGTCGCTGCACACCCTGTCCAAGATCGGGGATCGGCTCGCCTGGCCCGCGGTGTCCGCACTGCTGCACGACGAGCACGACGAGGTCGCGCGCAGCGCGTGGCGGGCGGCCGTGGTCCTCGTCCCACCCGGCGGCGAGGCTGCGCTCGCGGCCGAACTGATGATCGAACTCGGACGCAGCGACCATCAGATGCACCTCAGTCTGAGCCGTGCCTTCGTGGGACTCGGGGACGCTGCCCTACCGGTCCTCGACGCAGCCGGGACCAGTCCCGATCCGCACGTTCGCGCGCATGCCGATGCGACGAGGCAGCTCTGCCACGACCCCGACAGCGGATTCGCCCTCTCACTCGAGATGGCGACGCGCGTCGCGGTCGCCGGTCCGGACACGTAAGGGAGGAGATGGGGATGTTGATCGGCGAGGTCTCGCGGCGGTGCGGTGTCAGTACACGGATGTTGCGCCACTACGACAGGTTGGGACTGGTCGAGCCAACCGGCCGCACGTCGGGTGGCTACCGCGAGTACTCCGCCGATGACATCCGACGGCTCTTCCACGTCGAGAGCCTGAGGACGTTGGGGCTGTCGTTGAACGAGGCCAAGCGCGCACTGGACGAGCCCGATTTCGCACCGGCCGATCTGGTGGGAGACCTCATTCGGCACACCCGCCAGCGGATCGCCGCCGAGGAGGAACTGCTCGGCAGGCTCGAAAGCGTCGACGCTGCCTCCCCCGCGGAGTGGGACGACGTCCTGAACCTCGTCACCCTGTTGCGGGCGCTCGAATCGGAGTCCGCCGCCCGGCGTCAACAGGCGATCCTCTCTGCGAACGGGAAGGCGTCGCTGCCCGTCGAGGCGTTGGTCGAGGCTGCCCTCTCGGAGGACGACCTCAATGTGGCCGGCGCGCTGCAGTGGTCGTTGGCGAGGATCGCCGGTCGAGGACTCGCGGATCTCGCCAACGGCCTGGACGCGGCGGAGGTCGACGTCCGGCGTCGCGCCACCACCGCGATAGCGGCAATCCACACCGAGGAGGCCGCCGTACATCTGAGACGTGCCCTCGACGACTCGGACGCCACGGTCCGCGGGTACGCGGCCCTGGCGCTCGGCTCTCGCGGGAACAGCGAGTCGATACCCGTCCTCCTCCAGATGGTCGTTACGGGGCGGCTCGACGTCGAGGCCGCCGAGGTGCTGGGTCTGCTGACGACCCTCTCTCCGACGGCCGACGACATCGTCGGGGCCATGCAGGACACGCTCGACACCGTCGACGACGCGCCCACCCGGTTGCGGATCACGCAGGCACTCGCCGAGATTCCCGGCACGGCGGCACGGAAGGCACTCACCCGGCTGACCCACGACGACGATCGGACGATCGCGTCCACCGCGGCAGCGATCATGCAGGCGCAGGATCGCGGATAATTCCTGACACAGGATGTCAGGGTCTGGGTGCGAGCATGGTTTCACCACCGACAGACAAGGACCTCCATGCGCGAAACACCCGAAGAGCTCGGTGAACTCCAGCGACTTCTCGACGCCTCGCTGTCCCGCTCGACCGCACATCTGCGTTCGATCATCGACACCGAGAGAACACTGACCGCGGAGCAGCTCACCGAGGTCGTCACCGGCATGTGCACGCTTGCGCTGTCTACCGTCACCGCCACGGGCGAACCGCGGATCAGCGGAGTGGACGGGCACTTCCTACACGGGAAGTGGCACTTCGGCACGGCGCGCGGCGCAGCCAAGGCCCGCCACCTCGCCGCCCGGCCCGCCGCCAGTGCGGCGCACATGCGCGGTGAGGACCTCGGCGTGTTCGCGCATGGCACGGTGGAGATCCTCAACCCGCAGGACGGCGAGCCGGCCGCGGACTGGCCCGACCTGCTCGCCTACTTCAAAGACTTCTACGGCGAAGACTTCTTCGACTGGGACAACGACGTGGTCTACTACCGGCTGCATCCGCACTGGATGACCGTCTACGCCGCGGATTTCGCGAAGCTTGTCGCGCAGTCGGATTCACGACCCTCGATCGATCCGACCGACCGCTCGGTGTGATGACGATGCCTGCATGGGATCGCCGGAACCACAGCGCACTCGACGACAGAGTGTTGCACTGGATCGAGGGCACGGTGAAGACGCCGTACTGGGACATTGCGGCGGCCCTCTACTTCCCGCCCGGATGCGACGAGTGTGCTTCTGTGTGGCTGGCCAATTCGATCAACGCGGACCGGTAGATGTCTGTGATCGCCGCTGCGAGTTCGGGTTCACTCTCGGGGGAGGGGGATGCGAAATCGGCACTCCACACGACTTCGGCGCCCTCGGGATGGGGGTTGACGGTGAAGTTCGAGGAATAGAACGACAGGGGCAGGGGCCCGGAGACGTACTCATAGGTGTAGCTTCGCTGTGGATCGTCGTGGTGGACGATCCGCTCCGTCGCTTCGCCACCGTCGTTGGCGAAGGTCGCGTACCGCAGGTCACCGTGTTGGTGGGACTTTTCCAGCGCGGGGATCCAGTCCGCGACGTTCGCGGTGTCTCCGCCGATTTTCCACACGGCATCGGGTGTTGCCCGGATGACGTAGGTTTCAGTTACTCGCATGCGGCGCTCACTTTCTTCGTTGCGTCGTCGTGGGTGAGGAGCAGTTCGGTCAGTCGGCGGATCTCCTCCGGCCCTATACCGTTGTCCTGGAGCAGGTTGCGGGTCCCGCCGTACCGACGGTCGACGTTGCCGAGGAACCGTTCCATCGCATCCGCGGGCGCCGTCCATGCCTCCGGTGGGTAGAGGTCGGCGGCGGGGCCGTACGACGCCATCTGCCGCAGACGCCGCATGGATACGGCGACGTCGTCGGGGGCGGCCGCGTAGTCGGCGGCGATGTCCTCGCGGAGCACCCCGATGGCGTCGAGGAGCAGTGCCACCGCCACCCCGGTCCGGTCCTTGCCGACGGTGCAATGCACCAAGACCGGGAGAACGGCGGGTTCGAGAAGCCGTGTGGTCAGGGAGACGACCCCGGCGGCGTCCTCGGCCAGGTATTTGAGATAGCGGGTGACCAGCGGATCGTCGCCGTCCATCGGGGCAACCGCCGAGTCCTCGGCCACGCGGTCGCCGATGCTGAACGGGTGACGGAAGTGGCGAACCCCCAACTCGTCGAGAGGTCCTCGCCCCTCCACCGCGACCTCGTGGGGCAGCCGCAGATCGATGGTCGCCCGGATCCCGGTGTCGGCGATCAGTGCCCGCCCCGACTCCTCGTCCAGGAACTGCGGTGTCCCGCTGCGGAAGAGCACTCCGGCCCGCACGCGCCCGCCGTCCCGGGTTCGCAGTCCGCCGACGTCGCGGAACCCGAGAAGCCCTGCGTAGATCGCGGTCATGACTGCGTCGACAGGATGGTGACCACGCAGGCGTTGCCGTCCATTCCGGCCGCTCCCCCACCCATCGTCTCGACGAGCCCGACCCGGTGCCGGGCAACCTGCCGCGGTCCGGCCTGTCCGCGCAGTTGCCATGCGATTTCGGCGAGCTGCGCCATTCCGGTTGCGCCGAGGGGGTGCCCGCGCGAGAGCAGCCCTCCGCTCGGGTTGACCGGTTGCGCACCGTCGCGGGTGGTGTGGCCGGAGGGGGCGAGTTCGGCGCCCTTGCCGCGGGGTGCGATGCCGAGCGCCTCGAGGGTGATGATCTCACCGATGGTGAAGGCGTCGTGCACCTCGAGCACGTCGATCTCCTGCGGGGTGCGATCGGCCTGCGCGAAGGCCTTCTCGGCGGCGCGGGCGACGCTGGCAAATCCCCAGACGTCCTCGCTGCGCTGGTCCCACAGGGCACCGGAGACCATCGCGGAGGCCTCGATCCGCAGGTCGTTGCGGTTGCCGCGGTCGCCGCCGACGATGGCGGCGCCGGCCCCGTCGCTGGTGGGGCAGCACTGCAGGAACGTCAGCGGTTCGGCGATCATGCGGGAGTCGAGCACCTCCCGAACCGTGGGCACCGTGTCCCGCAGTTGGGCGCGGGGGTTGTCCATCCCGTTGGTCTTGTTCTTGACCGCGATGGCTGCGAGTTGTTCCGGGGTGACACCGAATTCGCCGACGTACCGCTGCGCCTGCAGGGCGTAGAGCCCCGGCAACGGCAGCGACGCAGCGCCTTCCGGGTCCGTCGCCTCCGGCACGATGGCACCGGAGAACAGGGTCGACATCTGGTCGACCCCGAGAACCAGCACGCACTCGAATCGCCCGTGCCGCACTGCCTCCACCGCTTCGTGATAGGCGGCGGTGCCACTGGCGCAGGCGTTCTCGACGGTCCACATGGGCACGGAGGGAATGCCGAGTCCGCGTTGGATGCGGGTGGCCACCCCGGGCGGGCCGAACACGGATCCGACGATGATGGCGTCGATCGCGTCGGGCCGGATGCCGGCGTCCCGGACCGCTTCGGCGACTGCGGTCCAGGCGAGTGACTCGACTCGCTGGTCGGGGAATCGGCCGTAGGACGAGGTTCCGACGCCCCACAACATGGCCTGGTTCATCGCTGCACCTCCGAAGTGGCGACGAGGTCGCCGTCGTCTGCTCCGGTGATCTCGAGCCGTGTACCGATCTCGAGTACCGCGGGTTCGCCGAGGTGAACGAGTACCCGGGGGCCGTCGTCGAGGTCGACGTACGCCAGCCCGAACGGTGGCCGGCGGGTGCCCACGGGGATCGCGACCACGGTGGATGACCAGGTCCTGCCTGTGCGGGCGAAGCGGGCCGGTTCGGTGGAGGCGTAGCACACCGGGCACCACGGCAGATGCTGTTGCGCGGTCGGGTACCGGCACACCGTGCACCGGGAGCCGAGCACGGCATCGCCGTCGAGGACCGGCCGCGAGTCGGCGACGGGCAGTCCCCCGACGGCGGAGCCGGCACGGCGCTTGGTCGGCCGCCCCACACCCAGCTCGCTCATCGGTGATCGCCTTCCAGGGTCAGCGAGAAGTCTTCGGCCTCGATGTGCAGGTAGGCACCCACGGACGTCTCGACGAGTTCACGGATGTACTTCATCTGCTTGCTGGTCGGGGCGAAGTCGCGGTTGCGTTGCGGGGTCGCGCGCATGACGTCGATGTCGTTCTCCGGGACGAGCAGTCGCAGGAGCAATTCGTCGTCGCTGATCGATTCGCCGAACTTCTTCCGCAGGTCGCCCAGGCTCGGCTGCGGAGGCTCCCAGTTCTCGTAGCTCTTCGCCTTGGGCGAACTCATGATGGTGTCGTACACGTTCGGATCCATCGGGGCGACGGGTTTGCCGTAGAAGCCTTGCGAATAGATCATCACCTCGTCCGGAACCACGGAATACCGGGATCCCGTCACCACGTTCAGCACCGCCTGCGTACCGACCAGCTGCGAGAACGGGGTGGCCATGACGGGGTAGCCGAGTTCTTCCCGCACCCGGGACATCTCGTCGAGGACCTCCTCGAAACGATCCTCCATGCCGCGGTCGCGCAGCTGCGCCTTGAAGGTGCCCGCCATTCCGCCGGGAAGCTGGTGCCGGTACTGGAACAGGGAGTACTCGGCCGGCTGACCGACCGGCAGGTCCTCGTACTCCGCGACGCGCAGGAGGTGCTGTTCGACTGCGGCGAAGCGGGATTCGTCGAGGTCGACGTCGAAGCCGGCGTAGCGCAGGTTCGCCACCGTGTTCTCCGTCGAGGGCAGCGACACTCCCGCCGCGAGCGGGCGGCTTGCCGTGTGCACACGATCAGCGCCGGCGAGGACGGCTTCCAGGTAGTTCAGCGGCGCGAGCGCGTTGTTGCTGTGAAAATGGACCTCCACCGGCAGGTTTCCGGCCGCACCTTTGATGGCCGCGATGAGCGAGCGGGTGCGCTCGGGGGTCAGCAGGCCGGCGGCATCCTCGAGTTCGATACCGTCCGCACCGGTCGCGACCAGCTCCCGTGTGCGGGCGGCGTAGTACTCGTCGGTGTGGTACGGCGTGTCGGCGTAGAGGATGCACGGCAGCGCCTGACCACCCTCGGCCTGCACGGTCTTGACGAGGCGGCCGATCTTGTCGATGTTGAACAGCCCGTCGTAGATCCAGAAGCTGCCGACGCCGTGAGCGCTGAGCCGCTGCACCCACAGGTCCATCACGCTGTCGGCAGTGAGGCCGAATGTGACGATCCCGTTGCTGCGGGTTCCTGCTCGGACCGTCGTCTCGGGCATCGACTTCGACAGCGAGATCAACTGCTCCCACGGATCTTCCTTGCAGTGCCGCACGAGCACCTCGAAGATCGAACTGCCGGCGAGATCGATGGTGTGAAAGCCGGTGCGGTCCAGCTCGGACGCCATGGGCAGGCCCATGTCCTTGCGCAGCCGCATGCCCCACCAGCTCTGGGGGCCGTCGCGCAGGGTCTGGTCGACGATGTCGATCTTGCGCTTGCTGCCGTCGGCGTTGCGCGGGGCACTGTCGAGGAAACTCATGAGATCTTCTCCAAGTAGTCGGGGAGGCCCCGAGAGGCAATCCAGTCGGTGGTGACGGTGCCGGCGCGAAAGTCCGCATGGTCCAGAGCCACCCGCGCGAAATCCGCGGTGGTTGGAACTCCGGTCACCCCCAGTCGGCCCAGGGCGGCGACCATCCGGTCCGCGGCGACGTCCCGGTCGGGGCCGTATGCCACGATCTTGGCGAGCAGGGAGTCGTAGTAGGGGGTGACGACGTAACCAGGTTCGCAGTGGCTGTCGACGCGGATGCCCTCGCCCTCCGGCGGTTCCCAGGTGTGCACCGTCCCGGGGTTGGGGATGAAGCCGCGGGCCGGGTCTTCGGTGGTGATGCGGACTTCGATGGCATGTCCGGTCAGGTCGATGTCGTCCTGGGTGAACCGGAGCGGTTCGCCGGCCGCCGAGCGCAGCTGCTCGGCGACGAGGTCCACGCCGGTGACCATCTCGGTCACCGGGTGTTCGACCTGGATTCGGGCGTTGAACTCGAGGAACGCGAACTCGTGGGAGTCTGCGTCGTAGATGAATTCGACGGTTCCGGCGCTGTCGAGCCCGAGCGCCTCGGCGAACAGAACCCCGCTGCGTCGGATGTCCTGACGAATCTTCTCGGGCAGATTGGGAGCAGGCGATTCCTCGACGACCTTCTGGTGACGCCGTTGCAGGGTGCAGTCGCGTTCGCCGAGGTGGATGACGTTGCCGTGTTTGTCCCCGAGCACCTGGACCTCGATGTGGCGGGCGTTGCGGATGAATCGCTCGACGTACAGTCGTCCGTCGCCGAACGCCGATTGGGCCTCGGCCGCAGCCGACGACCAGCGGGCACGTAGTTCGGATTCGTTCTCGACCACCGACATTCCCCGGCCGCCGCCGCCGGCGGCGGCCTTGACCAGGACGGGATAGCCGAGCTCGGTGGCCGCGGCGACCGCGGCCTCGGTGGAGTCGACCACCGGCGATCCCGACAGCACCGGGATGCCGGCCGAGCGGGCGAGTTCACGGGCGCGGGCCTTGTCGCCGGCCTGCGCGACCGCTTCCGGCCGCGGTCCGACGAAAGTGAGTCCCTCGGCGACGCAGGCGGCGGCGAATTCCGGGTTTTCCGACAGGAACCCGTAGCCGGGATGGACGGCGTCGCACCCGGCGCCGAGGGCGGCGCTGAGCACCGCGGGGATCGCCAGGTAGCTCTGCGATGCCGGGGCGGGGCCGATGCACACGGCGCGGTCGGCCATCCGGGCGGCGAGCCCGTCGCGATCCACGGTCGAGGTCACGGCTACCGTTTCGATGCCGAGGGCCCGGCAGGCCTTGATCACGCGGACCGCGATCTCCCCGCGGTTGGCGACCAGGACCCGCCGGAGCGGCGTGCGGTGCGGTGATTCGGTGGACAGGGTCGACGGGCTAGCCATCGGTCGGCCTGATCAGGAACAGCGGCTGGTCGAATTCGACCAGGTCCGCGTTGGTGGCGCAGATCTGCACGATCTCTCCGCCTTGTGGAGTGACCACCGGGTTCATCAACTTCATGACCTCGACGATGGCGATCTGCTGCCCGGCCTCGACGGTCTGCCCGACCTGGACGAACGGCGGCTCGCCGGGGCCGGGGGCCACCCAGAAGGCGCCGACGGTCTGGGCTCGCACTTCGATGCAGCCGGTGGTGTCGACGGCAGGCGGCGCCGCCGGGGCGGGCGCGGCCGCAATCGACGCTGCCACAGGGGCAGGAGCAGGGGCAGGAGCAGGAGCCGGAGCCGGAGCCGGCGCGGATGGAGCCACAGCGGTCGAAGCCGGTGCCGGCGGGCCGTCCTTGCCGACGGTGACGCGAATACCGTCGAGTTCGAGGGTCATCGAAGCCCATCCCGACTCTGTGAAGGTACGGAGAATCTCCTGCACCTCGCGATGGGTCACACGATCCGCCGTGGTCATGACGTGCTCCTCTGGTGTGCGATGGCTGCAAGAAGCACCGGCAGCCGATGGGTTGTGACAACCGCTTCGACCCCGGCGTCGAGGGCTGCCCGGACTCCGTCCGGAGCGCAGAACACCGCTCCACAAACGGTTTTGGTTCCGGGTGGGATGTCGGGTATGTGCTCACCGATCTCTTCGGCTGCAAGGGAGTCGGCATCGAACACCGGCTCCGCCGCCACGTCGGGACCCACTCGCAAAGAGGTGGCACTGCTCGCCCACTCGGTGAGGTGGCGCAGATCCTCGTCCTCACTCTCGTCGACCGCCGAGGTCGGCAGTGAGCCGGCGTAGACCCGGCCGGTGGTCGCATCGACCGTGACGGTGCGGCCGACCAGGCTTGCCACGGAGTCGGTGCCGCAGCCGACGACACAGGGGGTGTCGAGGGCGCGGCTGACGACGGCGGCGTGTGAGGTTGCGCCGCCCTGCTCGGTGACCACCGCGGCGGCCGCGATCATGCCGTGAACGTCGTCGGGGCTGGTCGATTTGCGGACCAGGATGCTTCCCGGGTTCGCCTGTGCCGCTTCGGGAGTGTCCACGACGACACCTGTGGCGACACCCGGGCTGGCGGCCACCCCGGTCACCAGTACCTCTGCGGTGTCGGCGGCACCAGGTGCGATCTCCGGGCGCAGCAGCGTGCGGATCTGCTCTGCGGTGACCCGGGACAGGGCCTCGCCCGGTTCGAGAACACCCTCGTCGACGAGTTCGACGGCGATCCGCACGGCGGCGCGGGCGGTGCGCTTCGCCGGCCGGGACTGCAGCAGGAACAGCTCGCCACTCTGCACGGTGAACTCGACGTCCTGCGCGTCGCGGCCTTCGCGGTCCAGTCGTTCTGCGGCGTCGAGCAATTCGGCGTGCACGATCGGCCAGCGCTCTTCCAGGTCGGTCAGGGGTTTCGGGGTGATCCGGCCGGACACGACGTCCTCGCCCTGCCCGCGCTGCAGATATTCGCCGTACGGTTCGCGGGAGCCGTCCACCGGGTTACGGGTGAACAGCACCCCGGTGCCGG
Organism: Rhodococcus sp. P4_B6; assembly: GCF_056402215.1. NCBI lineage: Bacteria > Bacillati > Actinomycetota > Actinomycetes > Mycobacteriales > Nocardiaceae > Rhodococcus > Rhodococcus sp. P4_B6. Next base: position 111,620 of record NZ_JBFUHV010000001.1, read on the forward strand.
AGTCGTCGTCGAGGTTGCCGAACACCATCGCCTGCACGGTGACCGCGGTGCCGAGATCGTCCGGGATGCCGTAGTGCTTGCGGTAGGCGAGGGCACGCCGGGATCGACTCGATGCGAACACCGCGGCCACCGCGGCGCGTAGCTGCTCCCACGGGTCGGCCGGCACGGCGTCACCGACGTCGGAGGAGATCGCTGCCCGGACCGACGCGGTATCGGGCAGGTCTTCGAGTTCCTCGGTGCAGCCGAGGACGAGACGGCCGTAGAAGCCGGTGAAGCGGCGATGCACCTCGGCAGCGAAGTCGCGGTCGCCGCTTTCGGCGGCCAGGGCGGCCTCGACGTCGTCGTTGCAGCCGAGGTCGAGGATGGTGTCCATCATGCCGGGCATGCTGATCGCGGCGCCGGAGCGCACCGACACCAGCAGCGGGCGTTCGGTGCCGCCGAACGTGCGGCCGAGTTGCTTCTCCAGCAAGCGGATTCCGGTGATCAGTTCGTCGGCCAGCCCCTCGGGCAGGCCGCCGTCGGCGAAGTAGGCCGCGCAGGCCGCGGTGGTGACGACGAACGCCGGTGGCACCCGCAGGCCCAGTGACCGCATCCGCCACAGGCTCCATGCCTTCCCGCCGACCAGATCGCGGCTCGGCTCGGCGGCGTTCTCGTCGGGGACGACCAGCCAGCGAAGACCTGTTGCGGTGCTCATTCGGGGCGCTCCCGTCCGGTGAGGCGGAGGATGTGTTCGTGCATCTGGAACCACACGGTGTGGACCGAGTCGACGCGGACGCCGCTGACGTAGTCGGTCTCGCCGCCCTCTGCGCGGATCAGCGCCGCGCCGATCCGGTCGAGGAATCGATCGACCAGCGGGTTCTGCTGGGCCAGGGGCTGAAGGACCTTCTGGGTCTTCTCGTGCACGCGGCCGAGCTTCTCGACGATCCTGGCGTCGTAGTCGGCGTCGGCGTGATCGTTGCTGACGCGGGCGCCGTCGACCTCGATGGTCTGCCAATCGGTGGTCAGGGTGAGGACCTGCTTGTTGACACCGGTCTCGAAGGAGTCCATCGCGTCGGTGACGGCCGGGTCCGCGCGCAGACCGGCGAAGGCGCGGAGGTACACATCGTCGAGGAACTCGCGGCCGGCCGGGGTGATCATGTAGTTGCCGTGTGCGGCCATCACCGCCCCATCCGCGACGGCCTTCTCCAGCGCCGCCTCGACGTCGGCGATCGGGAGGGCGTTGATCTCGGCGAGCTGCTCGGCGGATCCGAGCTGACGCAGGGTCAGGGTGTGAACGGTGAGTTCGTTGGGGTCGAGCATGATGGGTCCTTTCGGTGTCGGGGTCACACCTGCGCGGCGACCATGCGGTCGCGCACTTCGCGGCGCAGGGATTTCCCGACCGGACTGGTAGGGATGTTCGGCCAGATCTCCAGGGAACGAGGTCGTTTGAAACCGGCCAGTCGATCGGCGCAGAACTCGAGGATCTCGTCGGGCTCGGCGGTGGAGCGGGTGACGACAGCGGCGGCGACCCGTTCGCCCCACTTGTCGTCGGGCAGGCCCACCACGGCGGCCTCGACGACCGCCGGGTGAGTCAGCAGGGCGTCTTCGACCTCGCGGGGGTAGACGTTGAAGCCGCCCGAGATGATGACGTCGTGCCTGCGGTCGAGCAGGTGCAGGTACCCGTCGTCGTCCCAGCGTCCGATGTCGCCGGTGTGCAACCAGCCGTCCGGTTCGATCGTCTCGGCGGTGGCGTCCGGGCGACGCCAGTACCGGCTCATCGTGTGCGGCCCCCGGGTCAGGACCTCCCCGACCTCGTCGGGTCCGAGCACCGTGCCGTCGGCGGCCCGGACCTGCACCTCGACGAAGGTGTAGGGCTTACCGGCGGAGGTCAGCCGTTCCGGTGTGTGCTCCCACGGCTGCAGGCAGGTGATCGCCAGCGGCGCCTCCGCCTGACCGTAGAGCTGCGCGAAAACCGGTCCGAGGATGTCGATTCCGCGTTGGAGCACACTGGTCGCGATCGGGGCTCCGCCGTAGCACAAGCGCTCGAGGGCGAGATCCGCTGTTGCCGTGGCGGGATCCTCGAGCAGCATCGCGATCATCGTCGGCACCATGAACGTCGACGTGGCCCGATACTTCTGCGCGGCCTCGAGGAAGGCGCCGGGCGAGAACTTCGACACGATGACGTTCGGTGCGCCCTTGACCAGGTGCGGCAGGAAGAACGCGCCGCTGCCGTGGGTGATCGGGGCGGCATGCAGCATCACCGAGTCCGGTCGGAGGTTGGGCAGCAGGTCGACCAGGAAATTCGCCACTTCGGCAAGCTCGCTGCGCGTGGTGAGGACCACCGCCTTGGGCTTGCCGGTCGTGCCGCCGGTGTAGGCCAACCGCAGCGGTTCGTCCTGGTCGCGCCGGACGTCACACGGGCCGTCGGGCGCGCCGGCGACGAGTCCGGGCAGCTCGTCGGCTGTGATCATCAACTCGACCCGGGCAGGGGGATCCCCTGCGTAGACCAGGGCTCGCGCCTGTGAATCCTCGACTTTGTAGGTGTGCTCGTGGGCCGTCTCGCGCACGTTGAGCGGGACCCGGACCAGTCCGGCCTTCGCGAGCGCGTAATAGACGACGACGCCGTCGATCCCGTTCGGCATGAGCACCGCGACACGGTCACCGGCATCGAGGCCGCGGGCCAGCAGTGCGTGGCCGAGCCGGTCGGTGAGTTCGTCGAACTCGGCGAAGCTGACCACTCGGTCGCCGTCGATCAGCGCGGGCGCGGCACCGTACTGCCGCCCGGCGCGGCGGATCAGGTCACCGATCTGCATCGCCAGACCCCTTCGTGTCGTCGGTGGCGGGCAGGTCGGCCCGACGCAGCCCGGATCCGCGGCCCTCGATGTTCCGTGAGCCTCGCTGCGCGAGGCGGTACAACTCGTCCGCCTGCGGGGTCCCGTGGTTCCACTTCACCCATTCCTCGTCGAGGTAGCGGTTGCCGCCGTCGAGCACGGCGGGGGTGAATCCCTTTGCGCGCGTGTTGTAGTCGTCGATGTCGATGCGTCCGGCGCTGGTGGCCCACAAGCCGGACTTGCCGGGCAGGCTCGACGAGCCGGTGAACCGGTCACCTGCGGTCGGTGCGTAGTCGTCGTCGGTGAGCACCGAGTAGGGGATGCTGGTGAGCATGTTGCGGTTCAGGTCGGAGTAGCGGGCCATGGTGTACTCGTTGCTCGTCTGGTGGGGCAATCCCAGCAGGCCCACCATCTCGCCGAGGTTGTCGCGTCCGTATTCGTCGTTGAGCAGGGGCTTGAACCGCTGCACTCGTTCGTCGACCTGGAACCAGTCGTCCTGCCGGTAGGTTCCGGCGAGATGAGCGAAGTCCTTGCCGACCGAGGAGTAGACCAGGGCGCCGGCGTCGATCATCTGCTCGCGTGACCAGGTCGCGATCCGCTTCCACAGGTCGGTGGTCGCCTCGTTGAGGATCTCCCGGTACTGCTCCATGGTGTCGGCCAGTGTGTCGGCGTTGTCCATGCCGACCGGAATGTATCCGTCGGTCAACGCATCCGAGGTGTACATCCCGACCGCTTCGATGTTGGCGGCGTTGTATCCGGGTTCGGCCTCGAAGGACGCCCAGTCGTCCATCAAGTGGAAGTTGGTGCCCTTGAAGACGATCGGGATCGTGAGGTTGTTGAACGGCAATTGGGTGGCGATGCCGTCGAGCCACGGGTAATCGCCTTCGGTGAGGTCGAAGAAGTCCCGCATGATCATCTGCCGGTTGTTGCCGAAGTCGTAGGGGCCGCTGTTGTGCAGACCGATGCGGCACTCRCAGTGCGCGAGGAACGCGTACTGCGACAGTTGGGCGACGAGTTTGGTTGCGGCGGTGTGTAGGCGGTCACCGGGCACCACACCGTGCAGATCGGACTCGAAGACCTGCWGGGTGCGTTCGGGCAGGAACTGGCTGCGGTCGCCGAATTCCTTGTTCGTCAGGTGTCCGTCGTTGCGGTGGTAGGCCAGATTGAACCGCCGGGAGAAGTCGAGCACGTCGACGACGTCGTCGACCGCGTCGGTGGGCCGCAGCAGGCCCCAGTTCATCAGCATCTCGCGGCCGATGAGGTAGAACGCGGGCATGCCCCACGCCGCGTTGACCGTGTCCACCTTCAGGCTGACCTCGCGGGCGCGGTCTCCGAGTTCCTCGGCGGGCGTCGCCGCGTCGATCTCGCGCAACAGGGTCGGCAACCGGTAGAAGCTGTTGAGATAGCTCACCAGCATATACGGGTTCATCGGGAACAGCTTCGACTCCTGCACCGTCCGCGTGATGCACAGCCAGTAGGTGGTGTCGGACAGACTCCGGAGGTAGTTGTTGGTCTCCAGCAGGGTCCGGTAGGTCAGATTCGCCATGGTCTCAGCTCTCGCTTTCGATCAGCCAGATCCGGGCATGCCCGGTGTCACCCGTCTCGTATGCATCCGCTGCCGGGGGCGCCGCGGTCACTTCGAGTTCGACCAGGTCGCCGTTCTTCAGGTCGTTGATCTTGCAATTCATCAGCGTGGGGACGTCGTACTCACGGGCGAGGATGCCCAGGTGCGAGCGCACGGTGCCGCCGAGGCAGATGACGCCGGCGAACCCTTCGATGATCGGTGCGGTCAAGGTGCCGCCCGAGTCGTCGATCACGGCGATCGTGCCGGGCGGGATGCCGTCGGCGAGGAATTCCATGACCTGCTCGACGGCGGAGATCAACGCGACCGGTCCGATGACCGTCTGGGACTTCTTGATCACGTTGTCGCCGATACCCACGTGACGGCGACCGTCCGAGTCCCGGTCTTCCGAGAACTCCCGCGCCTCTCGGTCGGTTCGCTTGTACTTGTGCGGCTCGGATTCGAGCGAGACCGTCGCGGAGTACTCGAACCGGTACCCGGAATCCAGGGCCTCCTGCTCGATCGCTCGCGCATCCTCCACCGAGAAGATCTCGAACTGGCGTTCGAACACGCTGTCTTTCCACCGCTCGCCGGTGGCGGAGAATCGTTGTGCCGCCAACGACCGCACAGCGGTGTTGAAGCGGCCCGGCAATGGGAGCATTTCGGTCGATCCCCATTTCGGGGGCGTAACCACGGAGTCGGACATGTCACCTCACGTTTCCTCGGGACGGACGCAGCCGCCTACGCGGCCGGAAACAGGTGGCTACCTGGTATTTTTTTCTCCGGCTTCTTGGCGTTGTGACCTAAAACTAGTTACGCTCCGTGGTGTGACCCAGTCCACGTTGGGGGACACTTCCGGGACAACGCCGAGTGCAAAGTCCTCGTCCCGAAACCGCTCCCCGTTCCGAGCCAACCTGAGCAAGGCCGACTACGAGCGCGCCTTCGACATCCTCGAACAGTGCTCCGGTGCGGCCTGCCTTCCCGACTTCAAGGAACGGGCCGTCGAGGCGATCAGTGAGCATTTCGCCCTGAGACATGTCTCGTTCTTCGCCGGCGCGACCTTCCACACCGTGTTCGAGGACTCGGCACCCCTGACAGCGGGCAAAACCGCCAAGATGCTGCCCGAGTACCAAGACCGGTGGGCCCGCTACGACATCTTCGGCACGCCGGCGGCGATGCGGCAACTCGTCTCCAGCGGGGTGTCGTCATTGGACGAACTGCAGTCGATGGGCCAGTTGCCGGCGGCGGCCGACGCCTACGTCAGATATTTCCTCTCCTCCACGTGGCGCATGCAGACCGCTGCCGCATTGCGCCTGGAGTTGAGCGCGGGACACACGGCACTGCTGGGAATGTTCGACCCGGAGCCCGGCAAGATCGGCACCTCCGAGGCGGCCACGCTGCGCCTGCTGAGTCAGCAGATGTCCGCCATGGCTCGCGGCCTGCCCGCGTCGAAGTCGCAGGCCGCCCTTGCACGGCTCTCCGTGCGGCAGCGGCAGGTCGTCCGGCTCGTCGCGGACGGATTGTCGAATGCGCAGATCGCCGAGATCCTCTCCCTGGCCGAGGACAGCGTGAAGAAGTACGTCACCCGAATCCTCACAACCACAGGTTGCCAGTCACGGATGGAACTGGCGCTGCTGGCGCGGGCGCAGCGGATATGAGAAAGGGGCCGCGGACTATTCGTCCGCGACCCCGTCATGCTCCGGTCAGAGGAAGGACGTCTCCTTCGTCAGCCCGTAGCGGGGATGTTCACCGATCACCATCGATTCGAAGATGCCGTACCCGACGGCGTCGCCTTCGCGGCAACGGATTACGCAGTCCCGCAACTGGTGTACCTCGCGTGCGGTGTCGGAATCGGAGACGTCCGCGTACCGTTCACCGTCGAGGTGTTCGGGTCCCTGCCATTGCCCGTGCCGCTGGCCCTTGAACCCGAAGTACAGTCCCGTGCCGAGGTGGAACCCGGTGTCACTGACGGGTTCGATCTCGAGGGTGCGCGTCTCGCCCCACCCCGCATCAAAGGTCAGGGTCCCACCGAGGAGTCGCCTGTTGTCGGGGTCGTACTTGAGGTCGTCTCTCAATCCTTGCAGCGGGCGCTGGGTTCCGTCGGGAAGATTCTCGAAGCCCGAGAAGTAGGTCACCGCACCGTCGACCCATTGCAGATAGTGGTGGATCTCGTAGCTGGACCCGTCGGGACGCTGCATCCACATCGGACTCCACGTCAGAATGAAGTCGCCATCGAGCCGCTGAGGTTTGAAGACATCCGGTGCGGGCTCACCGACGTCCATCCGCACTCCCCAGGAGTGGTCGCGGAAGCCGAACCACTCCTCGTCCCGGACCTCGATACGCTCGCCGTCGAGCCAGATCTCACCGCTGACCGTCGACGCCTGGTGGTACCGGAGCAGATCGGACTGCACCCGAAATCCCTGCGGCTCACGCTGGGCATCCTTCTGTTCGAGGAACGGCGGCAGCACTCCGGTGACGGTGAGGTCGAATCGCAGTGGGACCACGTCGTTCTCCTGCAGGACCCAGCGCACCTTCCGGAGCGGCTCGATGACCTCGTAGTCCAGCGGTCCGACACCGATTCGCTCGCCGTCGAGGTCGAGTTGGCGACTGGCTCGAACCGTCAGCTGCTCCTTCCCCCGCGAGACGCCGGCGAACATGTCCATCACGTTCCGGTTGTGGTATTTCCCGAGGCCGATGTCGACCTGGATGGACCCGTCACGAGCGAAGAGCGAAGACCAGAGCTTCTCCGTCCAGGACGTGTCGGCATGGCTGATGGTCGCGAAGGTTTCGGGCGTCTGATGACACAACAGCTCGTCGGCGTGGATGAGTTTCTGCATCGATTGGCGCATGTGAGCGCCTCCTCTCGAGTGGTTCAGCGAATGGGTGAGAAGGATCCGGGCATATCGTGTGCCAACAACGCTCCACCGAATATGGCCGCAGCCCGGTCGTCGTCGTCGAACGGATCAGGATAGAGCGCAAGGGTCTTCGGCGACATCGCCCAGTCGACCTGATCCGTCACCCCGGCCTGGGCGGCAAAGGGGCGAAGCCCTGAGGTGTACATGGTGGTGGCGGCCATGATTCGGTCGCTCCGGTCCATGGTGGCGAATTTCTGATACAGGCCCATGTGGCATCGGCTGAGATCCGCCGCAACACCCGGCCAGTCTTCCGGCGCGATCAGCTCACGGGTGCCGTCGGCGCGATACCCGTACACGGCAGCTTCGTCGACCACGGCGAGAAGTTGATCCGATTCGGTGAACGTCGTTCCCCAGTCGTTGATTTCGAATTCGGTGAACTTCGAGCGGTCGAACGTCAGGACCATCGTCAATCCGGTGTACGGCGGGTCCAGATCGTCTGCCCACGGATACGCCCATGCACTGGGGCCGAGGGAGAGGTAGTCCCGCACGATCGTCTGCCGGTTTTTCGTCGGCCGCGGATACGGACCGGAGTCGCAGATGCCGACCCGTGAATCACAGAAGTACAGGAACGAGTATCCCGAGACCGTGGCGTTCAGCCGCTTCAGGCTCTTCGCGGTGGTCGCGTCCAACGCCGTTGCCGCGCCGGCCAGCTCGTCGACGACGGCCGTCGACAGGTACCGGTTGGTGAATCCGGCGTCCTTGTAGTCGAGTGTGCCGTCACCACGATGCGCCAGGGTGAGCCGGCGCCAGAAATCCACGACGGTGCGAATATCGTCCCGATGGTCGCCGGGCTCGATGGTGCCCATCTGTATCAGGCACTCTCGACCGCAGAGAAAGTGGTAGCCGATCATCCAGATCCACAGCGGGCTGACCTTGTTCGGCCCCTCACGCAACCGGCGGCCCAACTCTTCCGCCGGCACAGCCGCGTCGATCACGCGTATCCGATCCACGTAGCTGTGGAAATCCTCGATGACCGACAGCGACATGTAGGGCAGCATCGGGAACAGTTCGGAGGTAAACCCGGATCGGCGGGTCAATTCGGGTTTGAATGCCCGGCCCATGTGCTGGACGAGATCGTCGAGACGGTCGTCGGTGAGTTCCTCGGAGAGGAGTGCCTCGAGCGCAGCGCCCGAGACGTCGACCGTGAAGTCCTTGACCGCGATCTCGTCTCCCACACGCCGGATGTATTCCCACCACGCGGCGCTCACATCCGCGGACCGGTCCGATGTGGTGTCAGGATCCGGGGAAGCAACGACCCCCGTCTGCTCTTCGATACGAAGCGTGATTTCGGTGCCGTCGGGGATGTCCTCGGACAGTTCGGTACCGACCAGACACGGGACCTCGAACTCTCGCGACACGATCGCCAGGTGTGAGCGGAGTGTTCCATCCAGGCAGACGATTCCCCCGAGCCGGCCCAGGATCGGTGACAGGAACGTCGTGCCGCCCGACGCGACCAGAGCGATCGTGGACTCGAGGTCGCTGTCGAGCGAGGCGATCACGTCGTCCGGCGACCGGAAATGGCGCACTGTTCCGGTAACCGGCGCAAAGGCGTACGACGGATTTCCCTTCCCGAGAATTGACATCGCCTAACCTCCCAGCGGACGGAAGCAACCGTCGCGGTCCTGCGGAACGAAGACGCCGCCGATCAACTGCAGCGCGAGGTCGGGATCGCTGAACTTCTGGAAGGATTCGGCGATCCGCGGCGTTATGGCCCAATCGATCTCGTCGTAGCAGCCGGCGAGCCGTGCCCACGCCTTGAGCTTCCACGCGTACATCTCGGTGGCGTACAGGTTGCGTTCCTCGGCATCGGTTTCGGCCAACCGCTGGTACAGCGCTCGGTGCGCCTTGCGGATCGCTTTGGTGGCCTCCTCGACCTCGTCGGCACCGAGTGGGCGGAGGGTGCCGTCGTCGGTGCAGAACACTCGGGTTTCGATGATGTCGGCCTGGTAGTCGCTGGGTGTGAACCAGGCAGTGCCCCACACGTTGTTGTCCATCTTCACCGTGGCGGGCAGTCGGTAGGCGATGACGAAATGATGGTAGGGCAGCGTTTCGCGGATGCCGTCGACCCAGGGGAAGTCTCCGTCACCGTCCGTGCAGGTCTCGCGCAGCGCGAGGAACGTGCCGTCCTCGAGCTGATAGGGCCCGGTGTCGCACACCGCGGTGCGTGCGTCGCAGTTCTCCAGGAATGCGTACGCGGTCAGCCGCGCACCGAATTTGCGAATCCCCGCCTTGACCTCGCCGTCGGCAGGGACCAGATGGGACCGGATCTCCGCCAGCACGTCGTCGTCGATGACATGAGAACTGTTCTCCGGCTCCGCGTCCATGTTGAACAGGACGTTGTCGGTGCGCATCGCAATGGTCGCCTCGCGCCAGAATCGGAGAACCTCGAGCTGATCCTCCAGACCATCCGACAGGGTGCTCTCTCCGAGGTCGACGAACAGCTCACGACCGGTGAGATAGTGCAGCGGGGTGGCCGCGAGGTTGATGAAGCTGCGCTTGTTGCCGATGGGCAGAGCCTTGCGCACCAGTTCGGTGGGGGTGGCGTGCTGCCGGATGGTGCGGATGCGCTCCGGCACCCTGAGGTAGTCCTCCATCATCGACATCAGGATGTAGGTGTTCATGCCGAACAGTTCCGACTCGAACACGGTCCGCGCGGACAGTTCGGACTTGTAGGCCGCACCCGCGGCGTGCACGAGCCAGTTCCATTCCTCGAGTGTGGGCTCGTAGGCCGGGTCCGTGTACAGAGCCTCCACGTTCACGGGAGTGGTCAGTTGCGCGGTCACGCCGTCACTGCCCCTGCAGCGACAGCAACGCGTGCGGTCTCGGTATCGGACAGGTCCAGCACCACGGTGTCGCCGTCTGCGATGGTTCCGATCAGTTCGGCGGCGAGCACGCAGGGCACGTCCGACTCTCGCGACAGGATCGCGAGGTGCGATTCCCGGCTGCCGGCTGTACAGACGATCGCGCGCAGATCGGGCAGGATCGGCGACAGGAAGGTCATCCCGCCCTTACTGACGAACGCGATCGTGTCCTCGAGATCTTCGTCGTCGATCGACAGCACGTCGGCCGTGTCGTTGAACCACCTCGCGGTACCGCGAACCTCCCCTGCGGTGAATAGGTTGACACCGGTCCCGACCTCGTTCAGGTCTCCGCTCATCACATACTCCGTTCGGCCCATTCGTGGGCGTGGGATTGTCTTGAACACGCACTTTCGTCGGTGTCAGGAAGGCTACGAGTGGCTGTGTCGTGCGCCACAGTCCACTTTGGGGGACAGTCTCGATACCGGTCACAGCGGCGGCACGCACACCGAATTCCTCCCAGTTGCGGCCGATGGTCGAAAATGGATCCATGGCAGGGGAAGCAACGGAAATCGTTCTGAGCAATCAGGATCTTCGTGAGGTCACCGCGTTCGCCGCGGGGTGCGCGGAGGGGGTACTCGAGATATTCGAGGCCGATCAGCCGGACGACGCACGGCCTCGCGACGCGATCACTACCGCGTGGGAGTTCGCTCGGGGTGGTGAGCGCGGGAAACCTCTGCGCGACGCAGCGTGGGCGGCGCTCGCGGCTGCCAAGGACACAGACACCGAGGCCGCGCGCGAGGCGGCGTGGGCGGCGATGACCGCGGCTGGCGCCGCCTACCTGCATCCCTTGGCGAAGGCCACCCAGGTCAAGCACATACTCGGAGCGGCCGCGTACGCGGCGAGAGCGGCCGAACTCGTCGCCGGGGACGATCCGACCGTCGGCGCCGAACACGTCGAGCAAGCGGTCCAGCGTGCGACACCAGTCGTCGTCGACGTACTCGGACGCTTTCCGGTGGCACCGGGTGGCGGCGGACGGGTCGGCGAGTTGATCCGCATGCTGGACGCCGCCCTTCGGCAGTGACAGACGCGGCGGATCTCCGACAAAGCGTGTAATTCATCAACCGTTGACCCAGGCCATTCGGCGTGCCTAGCATCGAATATGCGCGCCATGATTCTCAAGGAATTTCGCGAACTTCGGCGGGACCCCCGCACATTGGCGATGTTGATCGCGCTGCCTCTTCTCCTGCTCGTCATCTTCGGCTACGCGGCCAACTTCTATGTGTCCTCCGTCGAGACGGCAGTCATGGGTCCCTCGGCTCAGCAGGTGAGCACGTCGTTGCCGCCGTTCTTCGACGTGACGCAGACAGACGTCGGCGGCTCGACCACCCAGGCGACGGATCTGTTGCGGGAGAACAAAGTCGACGTCGTCGTGGTGACCGGCTCGACCCCGGCCGAGCAGTCGACGGCACTGGTGGACGGCTCGAATCTGTTCGCTGCCCAGTCGACGGTGTCGATCCTGAACAAACTCGGCGACCAGGTCCGCACCGAGGTGTTGTTCAATCCCGACCTGAAGACGTCGTGGGTGATGGTGCCGGCGATCATCGGCCTGATCCTCACTTTCATCGGCACGATCGTCACCAGCATCGGTCTGGTCCGGGAACGCGAGGCCGGGACCCTCGAACAACTGGCGGTCATGCCGATCCGGCCGAGTCAGGTGATCCTGGGCAAGATCGTGCCCTATTTTCTGCTCGCCGCACTGGACATGACCGTCGTGACGGTGCTGGGCATGGTGCTGTTCGGGGTGCCGTTCAACGGCAATGTACTGGTGTTCGCGCTGGGCGCCGCGCTCTTCCTGTTCGTCGTCCTCGGTCTCGGTGTGCTGATATCGACGATCTCGCAGACCACCGGACAAGCGATCCAAACGGCATTCCTGTTCCTGATGCCACAGATTTTGTTGTCCGGCATGATTTTTCCGCTCGATGCAATGGCGGCAGGGGTTCGCTGGATCGGCTATCTGCTTCCGCTGACCTATTTCACGATGATCTCGCAGGGCGTGATGTTGCGTGATGCGCCGATCTCGTCGTTGTGGTTGCCGCTGGTCGTGTTGGCCGTGATGGCGATCGTGGTCTTCACCGGGTCGACGCTTCGTTTCCGGCGAGATCTCGCGCCGGACGTCTCGAAGGCGAGTAAGCCCGAGGGGTCGAAATCGGTCGATCCGACCGGTGCGGACGCCTCGTGATCGCCGCGACCGAGTCCGTCGTCGTCCGGTTCGGCGACCGGACAGCCCTCGACGGAGTGAGCATCGACGTGCCTGCCGGCCAGGTGGTGGCCTTGGTCGGAGGAGACGGGGCGGGAAAGTCGACCCTGTTGCGGACGTTCGTCGGGGAGGTCCTCCCCGACAGTGGGACCGTCCACGCCCCCGGCAAGCACGAAATCGGGTTCCTCTGCGCGGGCCCGGGGAGCTGGGCGGCCTTGACGGTCCGGCAGAACATGGATTTCGTCGGCGGCATCTATGGCCTGAGCGGCAACGAATTGGCCGAGCGGCGCGAGGAACTCATCGACCGGGCCGGGCTGGGTGATGCGGCGGACCGACTCGCCTCGGCGTTGTCCGGAGGGATGCGGCGCAAACTGGGCACGGCGATGGCCATGCTGCACCGACCCAAGATGCTGATCCTCGACGAACCGAGCACCGGCGTCGACCCCGTGAGCCGCATCGACCTGTGGCGATTGATCTCGGAAGCCGCCGCTGACGGGGCAGCAGTGGTGATGTCGACGACATACCTCGACGAGGCCGAGCGAGCCGGGCATCTCGTCGTCCTCGACTCCGGCCGGATCCTGACCCAGGGCTCCTACGACGAGGTGCGCGCCGGATTCACCGGCGCCATCACCTCGGCAGCGGATCCGGTACGACCGGAGTGGTCGTGGCGCCGCGGCCGGGAGCGTCACGAGTACTGGGAGGACGGACACCCCGGCACCGACGCCGCGACCATCACGCCAGACCTCGAAGACATCGTCATCGCGTTGTCGCTGACACGTCGGCGGGAGGTCGGGGCATCATGACCGGTGAGGTACTACGGGCACGCTCGGTGACCCGGAAGTTCGGTGACTTCACTGCCGTCGACTCGATGTCGATGACCGTCGCCCCCGGAGAGGTGGTCGGTCTTCTCGGCGCCAACGGTGCCGGGAAGACCACGCTGATCCGGATGCTCCTGGGTTTGCTCGCCGCGACGAAAGGTGCGGTCGAGTTGCTCGGCGGTCCACCGGACCGAAAGCGCCGGGCGCGCATGGGTTACGTGCCCCAGAACCTCGGTCTCTACCGCGATCTGACCGTCGAAGAGAACCTGGCCTTCAGCGCGGAGGCCTACGGTGTCCCCGTGCCCGGTGTTCCTGCCGAACTCCACGACGCGCGCAACACCCTCGTCCGCGAACTGGCCCTGGGCTCGCAACGACAGGTGGCGTTCGTCGTGGCCCTGGCACACGAACCCAACGTGCTGGTGTTGGACGAGCCGACCTCCGGCGTGGACGCACTGTCCCGGGCAAGACTGTGGGACACGATCCGGCAGCAGGCCGACAACGGCGTCGGCGTCCTGGTGACCACCCATTACATGGAAGAAGCGCAGCAGTGTGATCGCCTGTTGCTGATGTCGTCCGGGCAACTCGTCGGCGCCGGAAGCGAGGACGACATCATCGGCGACACCCGCGCGGTCGCGGTGCACACTCCGGAATGGGCGCAGGCATTCGCGGCACTGAACGATGCCGGAATCCCCGTGATCCTGGACGGCCGTGCGATCCGAGTTCCGGACACGGATCCGGCGACGATCGATTCCGTACTGGACTCAGCCGGCATCGCCGCCGACATCCGGCCCGTGCGCGCCACCATCGAAGAGCGCATGCTGGTCCTCGCGCGTGCCGGAGCACATGGATAGTCGCGCTCCCGGCCGGCCGAAGGTCGTTGCCGACTCCGCCGACAAGCGCGACACCATTCTGCGGTCGGCACGAGAGCTGTTCTCCGATCGCGGCTTCGACCGAACGACCATGCGCGCCATCGCCAAAGAGGCCGGAGTCGACCCGGCGCTCATCCATCACTACTTCGGCAACAAGAACGCGCTGCTGGTGGCCGCCCTGCAGCCGGAGGTCGACGCGAAGACCGTATTCTCCGGAATCACCCCCGAGACCGACGCGCCCGGTGAGATCTTCGTCCGACGCGTACTCGAATTCTGGGAGACGAACCCACAGCAGCGAGCACGGGCAATCGCGCTGCTGCGAGTCGCCGTCACGCACGACGAGATCGCCATGCGAGTACGAGATTTCTTCCTCGGACTCGTGCAGCGCGCACTCGGCGATGTCGTCCGCAGCGATCACCAGGACGAGCGCTACGCACTGGTGGTCAGCCAAACGGCCGGGCTGGCGATATCGAAGTACATCCTCCTGCTACCCGAMGTCGCCAACGCCTCCATAGAGATTCTCGCTCAGCGAGTGGGGCCGAACATCGACAACTACCTATTCAGCAACTTCGACGGGTAACGAGTGACCGCTCCCGCGGTGTTCGATCTCCGCCGCGGGCTCTTTCGCTGCTTCTTCCCGGTCGATGCGGGCGAACACGAGGTGCAAACACCGCGATCGCCCGCACCTCGTCGACTGGCGTGGCCGCGGGCAGGCTGGATACTCGATTCCGACGGCCTGTGACCCTCGTACACGGACGCAGCCGTCTACCTGGAACAACTTTTCATTAGATGATTTTGCATCCGTGACTCGATCGCCGGGAATCTCCGAAGCTCGGGTAATTGTGGCAATTCCTTGCACGAGGTCGCGTAGACGGCCTACCGGTTCCGCCATCCAGGCAATCAAGTCCGGGCGGTCTGACGTCGCGTAACTTGCTGTGTGCACCTAGTTCTGCATGAAAGAGGCGATCCCGAACCGAGTCCGTTGAGACCCGCCCTCTGCAACTCCTCAACCCGGGTCATTGACAGACATCGGACATGGGGCGTTACACTGCTCACACTTTGAATCGATTTATTCATCTGATGAAAGTGACCTAATGCGGAACTTCAGCGATATCGCGGGATTGCTCGCGGACCAGGCCATCGAGCTCCCCTCGTGGGCGTTCGGTAACTCCGGCACCCGCTTCAAGGTGTTCAGCACCGCCGGGGTGCCCCGCGACCCCTACGAGAAGATCGCCGATGCGGCGAAGGTGCACGAGCTGACCGGGCTGGCGCCGTCGGTGGCCCTGCACATCCCGTGGGACCTGGTGGACGACTTCGACAAACTGGGCACGCACGCGGCGAACCTCGGGGTGCGGCTGGGCACGATCAACACCAACACGTTCCAGGACGAGGACTACAAGTTCGGCAGCCTCACCCACGTCGACGACAAGGTCCGCGCGAAGGCGATCGCGCACATGCACGAGTGCATCGACATCATGGACGTCACCGGCAGCCGGGACCTGAAGATCTGGCTCCCGGACGGCACCAACTACCCCGGCCAGGGTGATCTGCGTGGTCGCCAGGACCGGCTGGCCGACTCGCTGCGGCAGGTGTACGCGCGCCTCGGTGAGCAGCAGCGACTGGTGCTCGAATACAAGTTCTTCGAGCCCGCCTTCTACGCCACCGACGTCCCGGACTGGGGCACCTCGTACGCGCACTGCGTCGCGCTCGGCGAACGGGCCCTGGTGTGCCTGGACACCGGCCATCATGCGCCGGGCACCAACATCGAGTTCATCGTCGCCCAGTTGCTGCGCCTGGGCCGGCTCGGCTCGTTCGACTTCAACTCCCGCTTCTACGCCGACGACGACCTGATCGTGGGCGCGGCGGACCCGTTCCAGCTCTTCCGCATCATGTTCGAGGTCGTCCGCGGCGGCGGGTACGGACCCGGCAGCGGCGTGGCGTTCATGCTCGATCAGTGCCACAACGTGGAGGAGAAGATCCCCGGGCAGATCCGCTCGGTCCTGAACGTGCAGGAGATGACCGCCCGCGCCCTGCTCGTCGACCGCGACGCGCTGGCCGAGGCCGAACGCGACGGCGACGTCCTCGGCGCCAACGAGGTGTTCATGGACGCCTTCTACACCGATGTCCGCTCGGACCTGACCGACTGGCGCAGCTCGCGCGGTCTGCCCGCGAATCCGATGCGGGCCTTCCGCGACAGCGGGTACGCAGACCACATCGCCGCCGAACGAGTCGGTGGCACCCAAGCCGGATGGGGAGCCTGAAAGAACATCATGAGCGACAACACCAACACCACCGTCGAGCAGTTGCTGGCCCGATCGAACCGCCTCGGGTCCGATCCGAAGAACACCAACTACGCCGGCGGCAACACCTCCGCCAAGGGCTCCGAGATCGACCCGGTCACCGGGGAGAGCGTCGAGCTGTTGTGGGTCAAGGGGTCCGGCGGTGACCTCGGCACCCTCACCGAGAAGGGTTTGGCCGCACTGCGACTGGACCGGATGCGGGCCCTCGTCGACGTCTACTCGGGCGTCGAGCGAGAGGACGAGATGGTCGCCGCGTTCGACTACTGCCTGCACGGCAAGGGCGGTGCCGCCCCCTCGATCGACACCGCCATGCACGGTCTCGTCGACGCCGCCCATGTCGATCACCTGCACCCCGATTCCGGCATCGCGATCGCCACCGCCAAGGACGGCGAACAGCTCACCAAGACCATCTTCGGCGACAAGGTCGTGTGGGTGCCGTGGCGGCGGCCCGGCTTCCAGCTCGGACTCGACATCGCCGAGGTCAAAGACGCCCACCCCGATGCCATCGGCACTATCCTCGGCGGCCACGGCATCACCGCCTGGGGCACCACCAGCGACGAGGCCGAAGCCAACTCGAAGTGGATCATCGACACCGCGCAGGCGTACCTCGATCAGCACGGATCCGCCGCACCGTTCGGCGGTGTCGTCGACGGGTTCACCGCCCTGCCCGCAGACGAGCGGCGCGCCAAGGCCGCCGCGCTGGCGCCGCACCTGCGCAAGGTGGCCTCCCGCGACAAGGCGATGGTCGGGCACTTCAGTGATTCCGACGTCGTCCTCGAGTTCCTCGCCAGCGAAAAGCTGGGCCCGTTGGCCGAACTCGGCACCTCCTGCCCGGACCACTTCCTGCGCACCAAGGTCAAGCCGCTGGTGCTGGACCTGCCCGCCGCCGCGTCCGTCGAGGACGCCGTCGCCCGGCTGGCCGAGCTGCACGAGGCGTACCGGGCCGATTACCAGGCCTACTACGACCGGCACGGCGCGGACTCTCCCACGATCCGCGGCGCCGACCCGGCGATCATCCTGGTCCCCGGCGTGGGCATGTTCTCCTACGGCAAGGACAAGCAGACCGCCCGCGTGGCCGGCGAGTTCTACACCAACGCGATCAACGTGATGCGTGGTGCCGAAGCCGTCTCCGCCTACGCCCCGATCGACGAGAGCGAGAAGTTCCGCATCGAGTACTGGGCGCTCGAGGAGGCGAAACTGCAGCGCATGCCCAAGCCCCGCTCCCATGCCGGCCGGATCGCGCTGGTCACCGGCGCCGCCGGCGGCATCGGCAAGGCCATCGCCACCCGCCTGGCGGCCGAGGGTGCCTGCGTGGTGATCGCCGACCTCGATGCGGACAAGGCCCGGGCCGCCGCCGAGGAGATCGGCACCGCCGACGTCGCGGTCGGTGTCGCGGCCGATGTCACCGACGCCGCCCAGGTTCGTGCCGCCGTCGACGCGACCCTGCTCGCCTTCGGCGGGATCGACCTGCTCGTCAACAACGCCGGCCTGTCCATCTCCAAGCCGCTGCTGGAAACCTCCGAGAAGGACTGGGATCTGCAGCACGACGTGATGGCCAAGGGCAGCTTCCTGATGGCCCAGGCCGCCGCGAAGGCCATGATCGACCAGGAACTCGGCGGTGACATCGTCTACATCTCCTCCAAGAACTCGGTCTTCGCCGGCCCCAACAACATCGCCTACAGCGCGGTGAAAGCCGACCAGGCGCACCAGGTCCGGCTCCTCGCCGCAGAACTCGGCGGCCACGGCATCAAGGTCAACGGCATCAACCCCGACGGCGTGGTCCGCGGGTCCGGCATCTTCGCCGGCGGCTGGGGCGCCCAGCGCGCCGCGGTGTACGGGGTCGAGGAGAACAAGCTCGGTGAGTTCTACGCCCAGCGCACCCTGCTCAAGCGGGAGGTGCTGCCCGATCACGTCGCCAACGCCGCCGCGCTGATCACCTCCGACGAATTCAGTCACACCACCGGTCTGCACATCCCCGTCGACGCCGGCGTCGCCGCCGCCTTCCTCCGGTAAACCCCATGCCTGCCAGAGTTTTCGGTGCCGTCGACATCGGCGCCTCCAGTGGCCGGGTGATCGCCGGGGTGGTCGACGGCGGCCGCACCACCCTGCACACCGTGCACCGCTTCACCAACGGAGTCCGCGAACGGGACGGGCATCTGCGCTGGAACATCACCGGCCTCTACCGGGAGGTGCTTACCGGTCTGCGGGCCCTCGCGGTCGGGTTCCCGGAGGTCGAATCGATCGGCATCGACACCTGGGCGGTGGACTACGGACTGCTCGACGGCGACGGGAACCTGCTCGCCGAACCGATCTCCTACCGGGACGACCGCACCGATGCGGTGATCGACGCCGTCCACGACCGCATCGACCCGCAGGCCCTGTATGGGATCAACGGCCTGCAATACCTGCCGTTCAACACCATGTACCAACTCGTCGCCGAGCAGAAGTCGCAGCTGTGGGACCGGGCCGCGCACATCGTGCTGCTGCCGGATCTGCTGGCGTACTGGCTCACCGGCGAGCTGCGGACCGAGACGACGAACGCCTCCACGACCGGTCTGCTCGACGTGCGCACCGGAACCTGGTCGCGGGAACTGCTCACCCGTCTCGACATCCCGCGGTCGCTACTGCCGCCGCTGCAGCAGCCGGGCAAACAGCGCGGGATACTGCGGGCAGAGCTGGCGGACTGCACCGGGCTTTCGCAGTCGACGGCGGTGACAACGGTCGGCTCCCACGACACCGCATCGGCGGTGGCCGCAGTCCCGGCCACGGACACCCGATTCGCCTACATCTCCAGCGGCACCTGGTCGCTCGCCGGTGTCGAACTCGCCGCCCCGGTGCTGACCGAGGACGCCCGCCGCGCCAATTTCACCAACGAGGGCGGCGTCGACCGGCGCACCCGCTTCCTCCGCAATGTCGGGGGCCTGTGGCTGCTCCAGGAATCCCTGCGCACCTGGACCGACGAGGGACGCAACCCGGAGCTGAACGCCTTGCTTGCCGAGGCCGCGACAATCCCCGCCGGCGGACCGGAAGTCGATGTCGACGACGCCGAGTTCATCCGCCCCGGCGACATGCCCACCCGGATCTGCACGGCCGCGGGACTGCCGTCGTCGACGAGCCCGGCCAAGGTGGTCCGCTGCATCCTCGACTCACTGGCCACCGCGTACCGCGACACCGTCCGCGAGGCGGTCGCACTGACCGGGGCGGAGGTGGAGGTGATCCATATCGTCGGAGGCGGTTCCCAGAACGCGCTGCTGTGCCAGCTGACGGCCGACCGAACCGGACTGCCCGTCATCGCCGGCCCCATTGAAGCGACCGCACTCGGGAACGTCCTGGTCCAGGCCCGCGCCCACGGGGCTGCACCGGACACCCTCGAAGACATCCGCAGTATGTTGGCGCAGACCCAGCGAACTCGGCGATACAAGCCATTCCGCCGACCGACTGTCACCACCGGAACATCGGCAACCGGCTGTCGTTGGCCGCTTCGCAATTTGGTCGAATGAGCGGCGTAGCTCGCACGTCGACGGCATGCGGGTGCGCGACACCGGCATCACGATTGCGTTCGTGCCCCTCGCGAGCCCGAGCATCTCCGACGGAGTCGGGGAGCGTGCCGCGACACGACACGACCCGAGCAAAAGCCATCGCCTCGGCGACAGGTTGATTACACCATCCACCTCTTAGATAGCGGAGTTGACAATGACCGAATGGAATATCGGCGCCCCGCTGCCACCCGTCGCAGGTGGCGGGCCGACACGAAGCAAGGCGGAACTCAATCGACAAGTGCGCCGGTACGCAACCGAACGTCGGCGAGACATTCGACGACGACGGATAAGACCCAGCATCGACCGACAGGCCCGCGCCCGCGAATCGTCCGACATCATCGCACTGGCTCGTATCTGGATTCCGTACGGTGGCGTACCCGCCGAGCTGATCTTTGAACGATTCGGGATTGTTGAGCACGATTTTCTCGAGAGATTGTGGAAAGCGGCCGAGACCACGGGCTGTGCATCCGATCTCGTTCGAGAGTTGTCTTCGGTCTACCCGCGTCACACGAAACCGGACGATTAGGGCGATTCCAGCGACGGTGCGCCTGGGACAAATGATGACCTTCTTGCTCGCCCCGCCGTCGCACCGTCGCCGCAGGAATCGCAGTACTCGACGTCCCGGGGGATCCATGTTCACGATGCCGGTCGTGTCCTTGCTGTCCGTGTTCATCACCTTCCTCGTGGGACATGAAAAGCCCTGAGAAGTGCATTTGCGACGTCCGGCATCAAGTAGGCCGCCGGAACTAGTGGGCACGAGGACTGTGTGAAGCGGTATCACCGACAGTGACGCCAAGAATGGCCTTGAATCGACGATTCAAAGCCATTTTCAGCTTGACGGGAACGTCTCTACGTAAGGGACTCGGTACGGGGTGATCCGCTGAAAAATGCGGCTGCTCTCGCGAGACTGGTACCGGTGAGACCAGGTTCGCAGTCGGCCTTCCCTACGGAGCGCTCAACTGTACGGAAATACAAGTGTGGGTGTGAGTGTCATGATTCTTCAGCGAAGAACGTCGTCGGAGATGAACGGTACTGAGAGGTCGCTCAGACGAGGAAGTCCCTCACAGTCACCCGGCACCGCCACCGCGAGTGCGCCGACGCGGACAGCCGTTTCCAGACGGCCCTCGGGAGAGGAGTTGTTCAGGCGTTCGGTGAGGTAGCCGGCGACGAATGCGTCGCCGGCACCGACGGTGTCGATGGCGTGCACGGCGTATGCATCGCGTCGGTGGCGCTGTCCGTCGATTACTGCGGTGGCGCCGTGGGCGCCGTTCTTGATGATCGCTTCCTTCGGCCCGAGCGCAGTCAGCGCGGTGGCGAGTTCGACGGCGGTTGCGCCGGCTCCGATTCCGAGAACCAGTTGGGCTTCGTCCGGTCCGGCGAAGAGGATGTCGGCTCGGGAGGCGAGATTACGCAGGGTGGGGGCGGCGGCCTCGGGATCCCAGAGTTTGCGGCGGTAGTTGATGTCGACGGAGATGAGAACCCCGGCGGTGCGTGCGATGTTTATCGCGGCGAGCACGGTGTCGGCGGCGGTGGCGCTCAGGGCGGGAGTAATACCTGTGACGTGCAGGATCGCCGACTGTCGGATCGCGTCGTCGGGGACGTCGTCAGGGCTGATCCGCGAGGCGGCGCTGTGGTGGCGGTGGTAGTCCAGGTGCCCGGCGTGGGCGAAGCGGTGGTGCTTGATCATCACGCCGGTGGGGCTGCTTTCGTCGCGGACTGCGAGCGTCGTGACTTGTTCTGCGCGGAGGCGTCGTTCGATCATGTCACCGGTAGCGTCGGTACCGACGCGGCCGAACCAGGTGGCTGAACCACCGAGGCGGGCGACGCCGATCGCGACGTTGGACTCGGCGCCGCCGATGCCGTACCGGAACTGGCGCGACATTTCCAGCGGCCCGACGTCCAGGGCGGTGAGCAAGCCCATCGTCTCGCCGAACGTGATCAATCCCCCTCCTCCGCTTGGCGTCGGGGAGGTGGGTTCAAGCGAGATCGTCATGGTGCACTCCTCATTCTGTCGACRGATCTATCGGCGACGATGTGCCTTCCGGGAATCGGCGGGGGTCATCGTTCTAGCGGCCGAGCCAGCCTCCGTCGACGGGCAGTGTGATGCCGGAAACGTAGTCGGAGGCCGGACTTGAGAGGAACACCGCAACACCGGCCAGGTCGGTGGCCTTCCCCCATCTGCCCGCAGGGATACGGTCGAGGATCGCGCTGCTTCGCTCGGGATCGTCCTGCAGTGCCCGGGTGTTGTCCGTGGCTATGTAGCCGGGTGCGATGGCATTGACGTTGACACCCTGGCTTGCCCATTCGTTGGCCAGTGCCTTGGTCAGCCCGGCGATCGCGGACTTCGAGGCCGTGTAGCCGGGGACGTTGATCCCGCCCTGGAAGCTCAGCAGTGACGCGGTGAAGATAATCTTGCCAGAGCCGCGTGCGAGCATTGACCGTCCGACGGCCTGGCTGAGCACGAACTGGCTGTCGAGGTTGACGGTAAGGACCCGATCCCACATGTCCAGGGGGTGTTCGGCGGCCGGTGTCCGTTCGATGGTTCCGGCGTTGTTCACCAGAATGTCGATGGTTTCGGTCGCCAATTCGGCGGCCAGGTCGAGTACGGCATCACGGTCTGCGAAGTCGACCTGGTGGGCGGTGAACTTTCCGCCGACCGCTTCGACCCGTTGCTGCACAAGACTTCCGACGGGCTCGAGGGTCGCGCTGACACCGATGATGTCGGCGCCGGCTGCGGCCAGCGCCTCGGCGATCGCAAGTCCGATGCCGCGCTTCGCTCCGGTCACGACCGCGGTTCTCCCGGTCAAATCGAACATCGGATTCGTCATTTCCGACCTCCGGAGGCGACGTCGATCAGAACCTTCATGGCACGTCCGCTCTCGAGTTCGGAGAACGCCGCGGCGGTGCGGGTGATGGGCTGGATGCTGCTGATCAGTGCGTCGGCCGGAACGATCCCGGCGTCGAGAAGCTCGATGGCACGTTCGAAGTCGCTGCGTTCGTACACCCGCGCCCCCAGGATTCGGAGCTCGCGCCAGAACACCCGCTGCAGGTCGACCGGGCGTGGCTGGGGGTGGATGGCGACGACGACGATGGTTCCGCGTACTTTCACCAGTTCCGTCGATCCTAGAACGGCGGCGGCCGCGCCGGACACCTCGAAGGCGACGTCCGCGCCCGTGTGTCCGGTCCACTCGTTCACCCAGGCGGCTTGATCGGTGGTTGTCGGGTCGAGAACGTCGAACCCCAGTTCCGCGACAGCTGCGCGACGCCGGGGATCCACTTCGATGACGACGATGTCGGCTCCGCTGTGTCGGGCGACGGTGGCGATCAGGACGCCGATCGGCCCGCCTCCGATCACCACGACACGGTCGCCCGGTGACACCTCGGCGCGGCGGACGTCGTGGACGGCGACGGCGACCGGTTCCACCAGCGCGGCGTGGTCGAGTCGCAGACTGTCCGGCAGCGTCACCAGTACGTCGGCGTCGACATTCCAGAATCGTTGCAGCGCTCCGGGAGAGTCGATGCCGACGAAGTTCAGATTGTGGCAGAGGTGGTGGTGGCCGGCGATGCACGCCGGGCAGGTTCCGTCCCAGTCCAGCGGCATGACCGTGACGCGGTCACCCACGCTCCACCGGTCGACCCCCTCCCCGACTGCGGCTACCACGCCGCTCATCTCGTGGCCGACGACGGCCGGCATCGTGACGCGGGCGTCCATGTGCCCGTGCAGGATGTGCAGATCCGTTCCGCAGATGCCGGCGTACGCGACCTCGACCTGTACCTGACCGGCGTGCACCGGTTCAGGATCCTGCTCTCGTATCTCGATCTTGTGGGCACCCACATAGCTGACCGTCAGCACGGGGCCTCCTTTCGCTTGGGGTTCCTCATGATTCTCGCGCGATACATCTGATGTCAAGATGAAGGATCGCGACGAAGATTGGCGTCGAAGTGCATTTATATCCGATCGTCACACACCCTGTCGAGCCGTTGCTCACAATTCATCTGATCTATACACTGACAAATACCTCGGTATCACTCGGCGGACTTGTACCGCGCGAGCGGACCTTTCCCCTACCCGATTCGGGAGTGACATGACCACGATCATTGGCGTCGACGCCATCGACCTACGTTTTCCAACGTCCCTGAGCCTCGATGGATCGGACGCGATGAACAAAGACGGCGACTACTCGGCCGCGTATGTGGTCATCACGACCGATGATCCTCACCTGTCGGGCTTCGGATTCACCTTCACGATCGGTCGCGGCAACGACGTGTGCACACTCGCGGCACTGCGGCGTGGTGAGCCGTTGATCGGAATGGACCTGCGTGAGGTCATCGGCGACCTGGGCGGGATATACCGCTACCTGAAGTCGGACTCGCAGATGCGGTGGCTGGGACCGGAAAAGGGTGTCGAGCACCTGGCGATGGCCGCCGTCATGAACGCGGTGTGGGACCTGGCCGCGCGGGCGGCGGGCAAGCCGTTGTGGCGGCTGCTGGTCGATATGTCGCCCGAAGAGTTGGTCGAGGTTGCAGATCTGACCTATCTGTCCGACGTGCTGACCCGTGACGAGGCCGTCGCCCTGCTGTCCGAGCTCGAGGCGACCCGCGCGAATCGCATCGCCACGCTCACCGATACCGGGTACCCCTGCTACACGACGAGTGCCGGCTGGCTCGGGTACTCGGACGACAAACTGCGTCGGCTGTGCCAGGAGGCGGTCGATGCGGGGTACAAGCACATCAAGCTGAAGGTCGGAGCGAACCGCGCGGACGACATCCGACGATTGAGCATCGCGCGGGACGTGATCGGATACGACGCGAATCTGATGATCGACGCCAACCAGGTGTGGGACGTGCCCGAGGCCATCGAGTGGGTGCGGGCATTGGCACAGTTCCAGCCTCTGTGGATCGAGGAACCGACCAGTCCCGACGACATCCTCGGGCACGCCGCAGTACGGAAGGCCGTGGCGCCGATCGGGGTGGCCACCGGTGAGCACGGCATGAATCGCGTGCTGTTCAAGCAGATGTTCCAGGCGGAGGCTATCGACTTCTGCCAGCTGGACTCGGCCCGGCTCGCCAGCGTCAACGAGATCCTCGCGGTCTATTTGATGGCGAAGAAGTTCGGCGTCCCGGTATGCCCCCACGCGGGCGGGGTCGGTCTGTGCGAACTGGTGCAACACCTTTCGATCTTCGACTATGTCGCGGTGTCGGGCTCACTGGACGGACGGGTCACGGAGTACGTCGACCACCTGCATGAGCATTTCGTCGAACCCTGCGTCGTCCGCAACGGTGCGTATGTCCTTCCCACGGCAGCGGGATACAGCGCGGAAATCTACAGCAGCACCATCGACGAGTTCGCGTTCCCGAACGGCAGTTACTGGTCGGGCCGGTCTCACGCCGTCGCGCACTCCGCATCCGTGTCCAGCTGAGTTGCCAGATACTGCTCGACTCCGAGCGAACGCATGCTCAGCGTGCGTCCGTGAGTCGACGTTCTCCTCGTGCGGGGCCCGCCAAGTGCGGGCCCCGCACGGTCGTATGCCGTCCCCACAGATCTACCGCAGCACCATCGACGAGTTCGCGTTCCCGAACAGCAGTTACCGGCGGGCCGGCCTCAGGCCGTCGCGCACTCCGCATCCGTGTCCAGCTGAGTTGCCAGATACTCCTCGACTCCGAGCAGATGCACCCCCATCCGCAGCCGGGCGGCATCCGGGTCTCGTGCCGTGAGCGCCGACAGGATTGCCTGATGCTCCGCGTGCGTCCGCGATTCGACGCCCTCCTCGTGCAGCGCCCGCCACGTGCGGGCCCGCACCGTGCGGCTGGCCAGACCCTCGATGAGCGCACACAGCGTGGGGTTTCCCGATGCCCGCGAGATGATTCGGTGGAACGTGACGTCCGCTTCCATCACGGCTTGATGATCGACATCCTCCTGCGCGATCATCGTCTCCATTCCTGACAGGATGTCAGCGGCTGCACTCAACTCGGCGTCGCTGATGCGCAGGGCCGCACGGCCCGCCGCCTCCACTTCGAGCACCCGGCGCACACTCATCAGGTCGATGACGTTGCCGGGCCGTTGTAGATCCACCAGGACAGCCAACGGCCCTAGCAGCGTGGCCGGATCCAGTGCGGTGACATAGGTGCCGTCGCCCTGCCGTGTTTCCAGCACACCCATCAGGACAAGCGCCCGCACCCCCTCGCGCAGCGACCCCCTGGAGACCCGCAATTCCTCGGCCAGATCCTTCTCGACCGGAAGACGCGATCCCGCCGAGAGAGCGCCGCTGGTGATCATGTTCTTGATCCCGTCGATCACGACTTCCGACTGCGACCGACTAGCGGGTTGCGCGGGCACATGCTGAGTGACTGTCATCTGATGATTCTAGCTCGATCGCTCACCGCGACTGCGGGAACACCAGAGGCAGGCAGAAGAAACTCGCGCCTATTTTCGGTCGGGATTCATCGGAAATACGCTCTGCTGCTGACATATACGATACTGAATCTCGGGTGTGCGCTAGCGCCCTCGTTCGGTCGGACGCCGCCGCAATCGGCCGTTTACGAGCAGCGAGCGGATCGCGCACTCCGATGACTGTGCGCTTCTCGGGCAAGAACGCATCAGCACGGAACGCAGAAATCCCGGTGGGGACGACCTACACAATGTCTGTGCGTCGTCTCCACCGGGACCACAAAGAGCGTCTACGAGGCGGACGTCACGGCATCGCGGCCGTTGGTCGACTCGGCCTCGGGCCGGTACGCGGGTCGGCGGATCATCTGCGACCCGATGATGGCCGCGACGGTCGCGAATCCAACCAGGATCCACAGCAGCGCCGCGGGGTTGGAGTTCGCGATCGTTGGCGTGACCACAGCGAATCCAGCGCACGCGAAACGCGAGACCGAGTACGTCAGCCCCTGGACGGTGGCGCGGGCGTTGACCGGAAAGCCTTCCTGGGTCGTGACCTTGTAGAGGGCCTCGCCTGCGAAGGGGTTGAACAGCATGTAGATCGCGAGCAGGGCGATCATCGCGGCCAGGACGGCGCCACCGGTGACGGCGCCGATGGCCATCGCGACTATCTGCAGGCAGGCGCCGACGTAGAACATGGGACGCCGGAATCTCGTGTCCGCGATCCGCACGAAGACGATGCCGCTGAGCATCGCCAGGATCGATGCCCCGAACGACAAGCCCGTGGCCACCGCCTGGGATGTGTCACTGACCGTGACCAACAGGTAGGCCTTGAACTGGCCTATGGTGTTCGCCATCAGATTCCATGCCAGATAGAACCCGCCGGTCAGGGCGATCGTGCAGAGGAAGCGCCGGTTCGAGAAGAGGGACCGCAGGGGGAACGCGTGGTCGGAGTCGACGGTCGGGTCGGAACTGTCGGTGTTTTGCACCGCGCGCGCTTCGAGTTCGCGGAGGTTCGAACTGAACACCCGGATCGTCCAGGTGATGGCGCCGAGGACGGCGAGGTGCACAAAGAGCATCCGGATGCCGAACAGGCCTCGGTCGGAGACCGCGAATCCGAGGGCGGTGACGACGACGGCACCGGCGCTCCACATCACCTGGGTGAAGGCGACGAGCCGTCCGCGGGCCTGCTCGGGGGCGAGCTCGGACACCACCGCGACCGAGGTGGGGAGGTCCGCGCCCGCTGCGAGGCCGGCAATCACCACACCGGTCACGATCATGACCGGCCCCTGGGCGAACGCGATCAGCACGATGCCGATGACGTACAGGAAGATGTCGATGTTGAACACTCGGCGCCGGCCGAGCAGGTCTGCGATCCGGCCGCCGAACAACGCGCCGATGGCGATGCTGAAGGTGAGGGCGCCGCTGATCACTCCCAGAGTGAGGGGGTCGATCCCGAAGCTCTCCTTCCACGTCGCCAGACTGAGGCCGACGGTGACGATGACGCCTGCGTCGAGATACGACGCCATGCCCGCCACGACCGCGAGGCCCCAGAGCCGTCGGTCGATACTCCGTGGTGTGGTTCGATTGATCATGGGTGAAACTCCTCGTCGAACGGCTTGTCGTGTACCCGGGCCCTCGCGGGCTACGCCGGGATCGTTGTCTGAATAGGGTGGAATCCCTGAGGCTCTCGGTCGAGAGTCCCGGATTCGACGCCGAAGTGGTGGCGCCCGCCGGCAACACGTTGCGGCTCACGCCCTGGAAGGTCGATTTCGGCGGTGACGCCGTCCGGCACGGTGACATCGACGTCGAGATCCCCGGTCGGGATAAGTCGCCATGCCACCGAAAGGTGTCCGTGCGGGGTGTCGAGGGAGGTCTCCGCCCAGGTGAGACCGCCACCGGGACGGGGCGCGATCCGCACCGCGGAGTAGCCCGGTTCTACGGGGGCGATCCCGCCGATCACGCGGTGCATCCAGTCGGCCACCGCACCGAGTGCGTAGTGGTTGAAGCTGGTCATCGAACCGGGGTTGATGCTGCCATCGGGCAGCATCGAGTCCCACCGTTCCCAGATCGTGGTGGCACCCATCGTCACCGGGTACAGCCAGGACGGGCACTGCCGCTGGAGAAGCATGCGGTAGGCGTCGTCCAGGTGCCCCGTCGCGGCGAGCGCCTCACACAGGTGCGGGGTTCCGGCGAATCCGGTGGAAATCCGGTAGTCGTCCTCGGCAACCAGTTCGGCGAGGCGATCGCCGGCGCGCTGACGACCTGTGTCGTCGAGCAGGTCGAAGCAGATCGCCAGCGCGTACCCGGTGGCGGCGTCGCTGTGGATGCGACCGTCGGCGGTGACGTAATTCCGGTTGAACGCCTCCCGGGTGCGCTCGGCGAGTGCCGCGAATTCTTCGGCATCCGTGAGGTGCCCGAGCAGTGTCGCGACATCGGTGACGATCCGGGCGGTCCGATACAGGCAGGCCGTCGCGACCACTCCCTTGTCGACCTTTGAGCGGCCGGGCTCGTTGGGCGGTGCGGTCGGGTCCAGCCAGTCACCGAATTGATGACCCGTGTCCCACAGTCCGGTGTCGGAGAGCATGGTCTCGACCCGGCGGAGGTGGGCGGTCATGGCGCCATAGGACTCTCGCAGCACGGTGTCGTCGCCGTAGGCCTGCCAGAGCGCCCAGGGAACCCAGGCGGCCGCGTCGCTCCAGATCGCGGTCGTGACGGGTGTCGGCGTGCCTTCCGGCGGACCGACGTACTTGAGGACGTCGGGCACGACATAGGCGACCTGTCCGTCGGCCGCGCGCTGCTCGGCGTCGAGATCGCGGAACCAGTCGCGCAGGAAATTCTTCACATCGAAGAGGAACGCCCCGGTGGGGGTGAACACGGAGATGTCGCCGGTCCAGCCGAGCCGCTCGTCGCGTTGCGGACAATCGGTCGGCAGGTCGAGGAAGTTCCCTCGCGCACCCCACACGACGTTGCGGTGCAACTGGTTGAGCAGATCGTCGGAACAGGTGAAGCGGCCGATGCGGCGTAGGTCGGAGTGCACCGCGACCGCGATCAGCGACTCATCCAACAACTGTCCCGCCGGCCACCCGTCGACCTCGACATACCGGAACCCGTGAAACGTCAGGGTCGGCTCGAACTCGTCGCCGCCGCCGCTGAGCACGAACCGGTCCGTCGCTTCGGCCTTACGGAGCGGCCGCGTACCCAGTTCCCCGTTCTCGAGAACTTCCGCGTGCCGCAGCGTCACCGTGGAGCCGGCGTCGCCGCGCACGCGGCAGCGCACCCAGCCCACTAGATTCTGGCCGAAGTCCACGAGGGTGCGGCCGGACGGTGACGTCCACACCCTCACGGGGTGCAGCTCTTCCTGGCGCCGCACCACCGGGCCCACGTAAGGGGTGAGTGTCGCGGTGTCGAATTCCTGGGCGTGCACGCCGCCCCAACCGTCCGAGGTGAAACCCGCACGTTGCCAGGAACTGTCTCGAAGTCGTGCGTCGATCGCCTGCCCGCCGTAGAGGTTGTTGGCCGTGACCGGCGACGGGCCGGCCTGCCAGCTCTCGTCGGTGGTCACGATCTGGCGGTGACCGTCGGCGAAGGTGATTTCAAGCTGTGCGTAGGCACCGAGTTCCGGACCGTAAGTGGCTTGCCCCCAAGAACATCCGACACCGCTGCGGTACCAGCCGTTACCGAGTTCGATGCCGAGGACGACGGTTCGGCTGCGGCCCGAACTGTCGGCGGACGTCGAACGCAGCAGGCCCGTGACGTCGTAGCTGCGGTACCGCAGTCGCCACTCGTAGCTGGTCCAGCCCGGGCTCAGGACATCGTCCGACACGGGAGTGCCATCGATCGACGCAGTGAACACGCCGCGCGCAGTCGCGTACAACACCGCGTCCGCCACGTCACCGTGGCCGGGCTCCAGGCCGACCTCGCGCCGCAGGATCGGTGCCCCGGAGTAGTCCTCGTCCGGTCCGATCATGGTCGCGCGCCATTCGGACGGCGCGGAGGGCGCCTTTCGCCCGGTCTGATTCATTTGATGACTCCTTCGTCGCAGGCCGGTCGCGCTGGATCGCGGCTGTCGGATGGGCCGCCCGACGCGATCCAACCGGCATATATCTGATGAATTAGGTAGAGACTAGCATCACAGCCCGGATTTGCCCAGATTAATGTCACATTGATCAGATGAATGACTTGTTCGGGTCGATCAGGCAGCCGCGCCGACGATTCGGAGGCCGGACTGCGCCCGCGGGCCCATCGCCCCACCTGCCACGTAGGTGATCACCACGGTCACCCATCCACCCACTTTGCACCCGAGGGCCGTGGGAGCGCTCGATGAGTCCGCGGAGCTGGCCATCGCACGGCGGGACTGGCACCCGTGATGTAGTCCCGAGTTTGATCGAGCACCCCAACACGCAGCCACAAGGCCTGCTCACCCCGCAGGGACCCGGCTTCCTGTGGGCCGCCGCCGACACCGTCATGCTGGTCGGCGTCCGCACTCCGGAGATGAAGATCCTCGAGATGCCGCTGATCGATTTCTTCTCCCGCGGTGGATCGTTGAAGTCGTCGTGGTACGGCGACTGCCTGCCCGAACGCAACATCCCGACGCTGGTCGACCTGTATCAGCAGGGCCGTCTGCCGCTGAAGAAATTCGTCAGCGAACGTATCGGTCTCGACGAGGTCGAGAATCTCGTCCACCAGCGGAACGGCCGCACCGGGCAAAGCCAGGATCGAGCTCCCCGGCGCTCGCTCGAGTCCGGCGCCAACCGGCTGTGCCCTGGGCGAGGCAACCGCCGGTCATGCGGCGATTACCCTGAGCTGATGGCTGCAATCCCCGATTCCACCGTGCGCACGAACACCGCGGTGCCCGGCCTCGCGAGCACGTTCGCCGACGAGCTGGGCGCCCTGACGGTGCCGTGGCAGGGCGCCCCTGTGCCGGACCCCACCATGCTCGTGCTCAATGAGCAGCTCGCGGCGTCGCTGCGGTTGGACGTCCACGCACTGCGAAGCGGGGACGGGGTCGGCGTCCTGTCCGGATCGGCGGCACCGACCGGGGCAAAACCGGTAGCGATGGCATATGCGGGCCATCAGTTCGGCGGATATGTGCCGCTCCTCGGAGACGGTCGGGCGTTGCTGCTCGGCGAACTGACCAATGGTGACGGTCAGCACGTGGATCTGCACCTCAAGGGCTCGGGGCGAACACCGTTCTCCCGGGGCGGCGACGGCTTCGCGGTCATCGGCCCCATGCTGCGTGAATACCTCGTCAGCGAGGCCATGTACGCCCTCGGCATCCCCACCACCCGCGCACTGTCGGTGATCGCGACGGGCCGGCCCGTTCACCGAAACGGTACCGAGCCCGGCGCCGTGCTCGCCCGAGTCGCGGCCAGCCACCTACGGGTCGGCACGTTCGAATACGCAGCGCGGCAAGGCGATCTGCTGCAACCGCTCGCCGACTACGCGATCGCCCGCCACTACCCGAAGCTGATCGAACTGCCGGCGAACGGTGACGGCAACCGCTACCTGACATTCCTCGAGGCCGTCGTCGAGGCGCAAGCGTCACTGGTGGCACGGTGGATGCTCACCGGTTTCGTGCACGGGGTGATCAACACCGACAACACGACCATCTCCGGGGAGACCATCGACTACGGTCCGTGCGCCTTCCTCGACACCTACGACCCGGCAGCGGTGTTCAGTTCGATCGACCACGGCGGCCGCTATGCGTTCGGTAACCAACCCGCCGTCCTGAAATGGAATCTGGCGCGCTTCGCCGAAACGCTGCTCACGTTGATCGACCAGACGCCCGATGACGCGATCACCGCGGCATCGGCAGTCCTCGACACATTCGACGAGCGTTACGACGGCCACTACGCAGCCGGCATGGCAGTCAAGCTCGGTATGGCCGGCACACCCCTCGAGCCATTACTGATCGACGACCTTCTGACGATGATGAAAGACCACGGCGTCGACTGGACCAGTGGTTTCCGTGCCCTCGCGGACGAACTACGCGGAAATTCGGCACCACTCGACGGCCTCGCACCGCGCGAGCACACCGAGCCGTGGTTGCAACGCTGGCGCAGCGCCCTGACCCACCACGGGCGCGGGGCCGCGGAGACCGCGGACGCGATGGACCGCGTCAACCCGCTCTACATCCCACGCAACCATCAACTCGACGCTGCGTTGCGGGCCGCGACCGACGGTGAACTCGCCCCATTCGAGAAACTACTGGAGGTCGTCACCCATCCGTTCGACCGCCGCGACGAATGGTCCGACTACACCACACCCGCCCCGCCGTCATTCAGCCAAACATTCCAAACTTTCTGCGGCACATAATCACTAGGACGAATACACTCGCAATCCGACAGGACCGCACCGTTCACACGGCGGCGCCGGGCCCTTGAAGTAGTTCGACGTCGCCAGCGTGCATCGACTCGCCGCAGTGTGCGCAGTGCAGGTCGGCTGTGCTGATCTCGCCGCACGCGTGGTGGCGGTAGAGGACGGGTGGGCCCGCCTCCCCCGCGAGCCAGTTGTCGCCCCAGGTGGCCATTGCCATCAGAACGTCGAGGAGTTGGATGCCCTTCTCCGTCAGGACGTATTCGTACCGCGGCCGTCGGTCGTAGGGCCGGCGCTCGAGCACTCCGCGCTCCACGAGGTGGCTGAGTCGTTCGGTCAGGACCTTGCGCGAGATGCCCAGGTCGGCCTGAATCTGCTCGAATCGGGTGAATCCGGCCCACACGTCACGCAGGATCAGCGGCGACCAGGGCTCCCCGATGACGTCGAGCGTTCGCGCGATCGAGCACGCCATCCCACCGAAATCTGTGCGTTGCATGGAACCAGTCTAACAATCGGAGTTCCCTCAAGGAACTCACACTGCTACGCTCATGGAGTCTCCTGAAGGAACTCCGAAAGGAACGGAGTCCTGGCCGCAGCCGGGGAAGCCGGCCTCGCAACCTGCGCGCCCCCACGACGTCGGCCTCGCGCCGGCAACCTCAGATGAAGGAGCAGATCCATGCTTGATCCCGACGTGCGCCGCATACTCGACGGCACCTCGATCGCTCACCTCGCCACCACCCTCCCCGACGGCTCGCCCCATACCGTTCCCCTCTGGATCGGCGCGCACGGCGACCGAATCGTCTTCCTCACCGGTCCCGGGTCACGCAAGGCACGCAACCTGCGCCGCGACCCGCGGGCGGCGCTGTCCATCGCGCCCGTGGACAACCCGTTCAAGCCCGTCGTCGTCCGCGGGCGGGTGGTCGAATGGCTCGACGGCGATGCCGCGTGGGAGATCATCGACGAGCTGTCCACGAAGTACACGGGTGCGCCGTACCCCCGAGAGGAAGAGCGCGTCGTCGCCGTGATCGAGCCCGAGCGACAGACCGTCGGCGTCGGCTGAGCCGATCACCGATACTCGCTCATCCCGGTGGTGCGCCGTCCCGGCGCTTCAGCGTCGCGGTCAGGCCCGCCAGAAGAATGTCGACCCCGCGTTCGAGTTCGGCGGCGCCGTCGTAGGACGCCAGCACCGGCGCCAGACCTCGCAGGAGCGGGAATTCACCGATCGGCAGACGGTGCAGTCCGAGGCGCAGGAGGTCGTCGGATTCGTCGGGCCGCTCGACGAGTTCCTGCAGTTCGTTGAGGATGTGGCCATAGAGGAAACCGAACAACGCCCGATAGACGTGCAGGGCGTCGGCGTCGGTGAAACCCGCCCCGGTCAGCAGGGTCAGGATGTCCTCGAGGGGGCGCAGGGTGCCGAGCGGCCTGAGCCCGAGCGGCGTCGACAGCGGCCGGGTGACCAGGAGCGGCACCACCTGCGGATGAGCGAGGGCCAGTCGGCGGAAGCCCCGCGCGACCTCCCGTAGTTGAGTGGCCCAGTCGCCGTCCCCGGTATCGACCTCCAGTTCGTCGAGTACCCGCTCGGCGAGACCGTCGAGCAACGCGGCCTTGTTCGGGGCGTGGCGGTACAGCGCCATCGGGTCGCGGCCGAGCGCCTTACCGAGGCGACGCATGGACAGCCCGTCGATTCCGTCCCGGTCGACGATCGCGAGCGCTGCTTCGAGTATCCGCTCCCGGGTGATCGGGCCGCCGTCGGAGTGGGTCGAACGACGTTCGGGCTCATCGGCCATCACGACACCTCCACCAACACTGTAGGCCTGAACTGTAGATCTACAGTGTTGACAGTCTGCAAAATGCGGCGTTCACTTCAGGGTGAGGCACGGAGCACGTCGGGAAATCGGGAGTTGAGAATGGCGATATCCGACATCAAGGAATACGCACATCTCACCGAAGAGGATGTCGAGTCGCTCCGCTCCGAACTCGACGCCATCCGGCGGGACGTCACCGATTCGCTCGGTGAGCGCGACGCCACGTACATCCGTCGCACGATCGCGTTCCAGCGTGTGCTGGACGCCGCTGCACGCCTGGTGATCCACTGCAGCCGGGAACGAATCGGGTGGATCCTCGGGACGACGGCCCTGGCCGTGGCCAAGAGCGTGGAGAACATGGAGATCGGGCACAACGTGTCTCACGGGCAGTGGGACTGGATGAACGACCCGGAAATCCACTCCAGCACGTGGGAGTGGGACATGGCAGGGGTGTCGTCCCAGTGGCAGTACTCGCACAATTATCGTCACCACGTGTTCAGCAACGTGGTCGGGATGGACGACGACCTCGGGTTCGGCGTCATCCGCATCACCCGCGACCAGCCCTGGAAGCCCGACAATCTGCTGCAGCCGCTGCGGAACCTGTTGTTGGCGTCCACATTCGAATGGGGCATCGCCCTGCACGGCCTGTATTCCGAACGGGACCGCGTCGACACCGCCGCCGAGAAGAGCGCCCACACCCGGGCACTGCTCGGCAAGATCGTTCGCCAGGCCGGCAAGGACTACGTGCTCTTCCCCGCCGTCAGCGGGCGGCGGTGGCGACGGACATTGAGGGCGAACCTCTCGGCCAACCTGCTGCGAAACCTGTGGGCGTACGTCGTGATCTTCTGTGGACACTTTCCCGACGGCGCAGAGAAGTTCACGCCCGCGGAACTGGAACACGAGACCCGGGCGGAGTGGTATCTACGCCAGATGCTGGGCACCGCCAACTTCCGGGCCGGTGCGGTGCTGGCATTCCTGAGCGGCAACCTCTGCTACCAGATCGAGCATCACCTCTTCCCCGACCTTCCCAGCAACCGCTACGCGGAAATCGCGACGAGAGTCCGCGCACTGTGTGAGAAATACGATCTGCCCTACACCACGGGTTCGCTTGCCAAGCAATACTTCCTGACCCTGCGCACCATCCACAAGCTGGCGTTCCCGGACCGGTTTCTGTCCGCGACCGCCGACGACGCTCCCGAGACCGCGTCCGAACTGAAATTCCGCACTCCCCTCACCGCGCCTTCCGACGGAGGCACCGGACGCCGAACGGGACTGCGCACCGCGTTGCGCGAGGCCCGCTCTCGAACGAAAAGGCATTGAGGCCCATCGGCTACGCGCGCTGGCCATCATCGCGGCCCATCAGCCTCAGGCGTACGTTCTGACCTCGTGCGCGCCTGCCCGTGTCGGTCGGACATCACCCGCCGCCACCACGAGTCGAGCGGACTGGGATCGGGCCACCGGATCGGCTCATCGTCGGCGTGGCCGCGAGAGTGGCTCTGGGGCGAGGCTGTGGTCGAGGGACGTTCGTCGGATTCGGTGGCGTGCACCGGCGACACCTGCGTGTCGGGTCGCGGCGGCGGGCAGGAATAGTGCATGTCAGGTGGACGACGGGTTCTCTTCGGGGGCGGCGGAACCGGGGTCATCGCGATCGGCAAACATCGCCTGAATCCGATGCAAGATCTCCGGTGTGCTCAGTACCCGGCGGGTGGGAATCGAGTGATGCGGTGCGCTCACGGACGAAGCTTGCAGGCGGGTCATGTGAATACTCTCAGTCGCACGTCGGTGGACCGAGCGGAGCGGCCACGGCGGCGGCACCCCTCCCGGTCATCCCCAGTGTGCCTATTCAGGCATCGGGGCGGGTAGAGGAGAAAGTCCTCTCCCACCAATCGGACCGAGAACCGAAGCTCCGGTGCCGACGACGAGCCGGGACCGGCCGACACAATCCGCAACCGGACCGCGGGATGCTCCCGCAATACCGCCGCGACCAGTTGTTCGGCGAGCAGTTCGGACGTGGATGCCAGCAGCCCGACCGTCACGATTCCCCGCAGCACTCCGGATTCGGGCGGATCTCGGCCCGGGCACGCTCGAGTTCGGCCAGCACTCTCCGCGCGCGTTCGAGCATGAGCCGGCCGGGCTCGGTCAATTCCATTCCGGGACAGCTGCGCTCGAGACGGAAACACCCAGTTCCTGCTCCAGCGTGTGGATTTGGCGTGTCACCGCCGGCTGAACGAGATGGAGGAGTTCGGCTGCGCGGGTCACGCTCCCGGCGTCGGCCACCGCAACGAGTGCAGTCAACTGCTTGACGTCCACCGGACGACCCACCTTCCCGGGCTACTCGCCGCCCCGCACCATCAGCACGCGACATCTGACGGCGACTTCGATAACAAGGAAGAATGTCAGTGCCCGGCGAGGAAGCTGATCGCCGCGGTGCTCGCGACTTCGCGTTCTTCCTCGAAGTAGGCGTGCCGTGCGCCGGGAAGCAATTGCACGCGCGCGTCCGGGATCCGTTCGGCGAGTAGTGGCGCGTTGTCGACCGGGGAGAGCAGGTCATCGGTCCCGTGCAGAACGAGGGTCGGCGCGCTGATCGACGGCAACGCATCCCACGCGTCGTGCCCGTTGCTTGCCCGCAGGTGTGCGAGCCGGGCGTGCGCGGGCATGCCTGCATCCCCGAGGGTGTTGTAGGGGGCTGGATTTCGACCGAGCCACTCCCGGGTATACATCAACTCCAGCAGGGCGCCGCGCGACCGTTCGGGATCGGGGTGTGCCAGGTTCGCGCGCACTTCGCGGCTTCGCTCCACCGCATGGGTTCCACCCAGGGAGGTGCAGCCGAGGATCAGGGCGCGGACACGCCGGGCGTTGCGCACCGCGACCCACTGCGCCACCCGGCCTCCCATCGAGGTGCCGTAGACGTGCGCCGTCTCGATGCCGAGCGCGTCCAGCACGCACATCGCGTCCTCGGCGAATAGTTCTGTGCTGTACTTGGTCTCGGGTTTTCCGCTGGATCCGGTTCCGCGGTAGTCGATCGTGACGGTGTGAAAATTCCTGTCGAAGTCCGTGCGAACGCGGTCCCACCAGTGATGGTTGTTGGCCTGACCCGCGAGCAGCAGCAGCGCGGGTCCGGCGCCGGACTCCTGGTACGCGATCGGCGTTCCGTCGGACGCCACAGCATGGGGCACTGCGGACCTCAGACCGTCTCTGCCGTGCGGAGTTCGGAGATCGCGGCATCGGTGTAGCCGAGTTCTCCCAGGATGGCATCGGTGTGCGCGCCCAGGGCCGGGACCGGATCGAATCGCGGTTCCACACCGCTGAGGTTCGCCGGCGGCAACAGCGCCCGCGCCGGGCCGCCCGGCGTCTGCACCTCCCGCCAACGATCGCGGCCGGCCAGGGACGGGTGCGACAGGAAGTCCGACACGGTGCCCAGCCGCCCGTTGGCGATCGACACCTTGTCGAGCAGCGCGAGGGCGTCGTCGGTGCTGAGCAGACGCGTCCGCTCGGAGATCATTGCGTTGCACTCCTCGCGGTGCTCCACCCGCGAGGAGTTGCGGCAGAAGCGCGGGTCGGTGGCGATCGACGCGTCGCCGAGCACCTCCGCGCAGAACGCGGACCATTCGCGGTCGTTCTGGATCGACAGCAGGACCGTGCCGTCGGCGGTGGGGAACGGACCGTACGGGGCGATCGTCGCGTGTTCCGCTCCGACGCGGCTCGGCTGCCGGCCCCCGTATTCGGTGTAGTAGGCGGGTGAGCCCATCCATTCGCCGAGCGCCTCGAACAAGGCGACCTCGACGGCGCGGGCCGTGCCGGTGGTGGCGCGCGTGTACAGCGCGGACAGGATCCCGCTGTACGCGTACATGCCGGCCGCGATGTCGGCGATCGACACTCCGGCCTTGGACGGGCACTCGTCGGGGCCGGTCAGCGACATCAGGCCGGATTCGCCCTGAACGAGCATGTCGTAGGCCTTGCGGCCCGACCAGGGGCCGGTGTTGCCGTAGCCGGACACGTCGCACGGAATCAGCGTGGGGTACCGCTGCTGGAGTGACTGCGCGTCGAGGTTCATCCGGGCCGCGGCGCCGGGGGCCAGATTCTGCACGAAGACGTCCGCTGTGGACAACAGCTTTTCGAGGATGCCGCGGCCCTCGTCGGATTTCAGGTCCAGTGTCAGGGACTCCTTGGAGCGGTTGAGCCAGACGAAGTAGCTCGATTCGCCGTGCACGGTCTCGTCGTACCGTCGTGCGAAGTCGCCGGCATCGGGACGTTCCACCTTGATCACCCGGGCACCGAGGTCGGCCAGTTGCCGGGTCGCGAAGGGCGCGGCGACGGCTTGTTCGATGCTCACGACGGTAATCCCTGCGAGCGGTAGGGCGGTCTGCGATGCCATGGAGCCAGCCTTCCTGGAAATGTACGGCCATTTTGCAGCCGATGCGGGCAGTAGTCAACCGCGTGGGCCCGGAGTTTTACATGCAGTTGAGGTTGGCGGCGGTGCCGACCCGCGATACCCGGCCATTATGGCCGTACATGACGGCCGTCAGCCGTGGTGGCGCCGGTATGCCGCGACCGCGCCCGGATGACGCGGGACGCCCGCCGTCTGGATCA
Organism: Rhodococcus sp. P4_B6; assembly: GCF_056402215.1. Classification (NCBI taxonomy): domain Bacteria; kingdom Bacillati; phylum Actinomycetota; class Actinomycetes; order Mycobacteriales; family Nocardiaceae; genus Rhodococcus; species Rhodococcus sp. P4_B6. Next base: position 150,585 of record NZ_JBFUHV010000001.1, read on the forward strand.
GCGACCGGACGTCGAGGAACTGGGCTCCGACGGTGTCGGGAGGAATCAGGTCCTGCGCCCGATCGACGAGAAGGTCGACGAGCGCACCGGCCACGGCGTCCGGCAGTTGGGGGGACGCGACGAGCAGGCTGGGGACGCCCACCGTCGCGGTCTCGGCGGTGTCGCCGTACGTCCGGGCCGGCACCGAAACCGGTTCGTACATCGGCCCGTAGACCCTGCGCATCTCCGCGTACTCGGCGGACAGGTCGAGTAGCCGGATCCCGCCGTCCGGACCGTGCCCGGGCCGCGGCACCGCCGCCGGAGTCGGCACACCCCCGGCCCACAGCGCGGCCGCGACCGTGCCGTCGGCGAGGGAGTCGAGGACGGTGGTGAGCGAGACCGGGCGCACCGTCACGTCGTCGACGGACAGTCCGCTCGCCTCGAGCACCCGCCGCCCAGTCTGCGCGGTACCCGAACCCGGGGAACCGAGGCTGATCGTCTGCCCGCGAAGATCTTTCATCGACCGGACCGGTGAGCGCGCGGGCACCGCGCACTGGAGATAGTTCTCGTACACCCGGCCGATGGCCAGCATCGGGGTGTCCGACAGCACGGCCGAATCGGCCAACGTGAGCCCGATCAGGACCTCCCCCGACGCCAGCAGCGACAGATTCTCCAGCGAACCGGTGGTGTACCGCACCGTGAACCGGAGATCGCCACCCGAGGCGGACGGCGCGTCCGCGAGCAATTCGGCGAATTCGGACTGGAAACCGTCGCGCTCACCGGACGCGATTTCGTACGTCCCCGACGGCTGGGTCCGGGCACACCCGGACAGTGCGACCGCCGCGGCCACACCGCCGAGGAACTGTCGCCGGTTAATCATCGTCGGGCGTCTCCACGTGCGGTTCGAGCCACAAGCGTACGCGCAGACCACCGGCCGGGGCCTCGTCGATGTCGAGTCGGCCACCGTACGCGGCGGCGACCACCTCGACGATGGACAGGCCGAGTCCCGTCCCGGCCTGATCGCTGGCCCGGAAGAAGCGGTCGGTGAGTTTGCCGCGCAGTTCCGCCGGGACGCCCGGGCCGTCGTCGGCCACCCACACGCACACCTGGGTGTGGAGCTGTGACGGCTCCGTTGCGACCCCGATCTCGATGGTGGGGTGGGGGCCCGCGTATCGGGAGGCGTTGTCGATCAGCACGTCGAGCACCTGGGACAGATCGTTCTCGGCGATCGCGACCGGCACACGGTCGACGCCGGGTGCCGCGACGGTCGTCAGGCGCGCGCCCCGTTCCCGGGCCGTCACCGACCAGAAATCGACCCGGTCGGCGACCACCGAAAGGGCATCGCAGACGGCCTCGGCTCCGAAGCGCGGCGTTTCGGCGGAGGCGAGGGAGAGCAGACTGTCGAGGATCGTCTGCAGACGTTTGGCCTCCTCGGTGACGAGGTGATAGTCCTCGCGCGCGTCGTCCGGTATCCCGTCGTCGAGGAGGTCGAGGCGAAACTGCAACGCCGCAAGCGGATTCCGCAGCTGGTGCGCGGTGTCCGCGATGAGACGCTGCTGCGCGTCCGCGGCCCGCAACACCGCCGAGGACATCACGTCGAACGAATGCGCGAGCCTGCGCACCTCGGGAGGACCGCCCGCGGCCGTGGCGGGCAGGACGGACGGCGGAGGCTCGGACGCCGACGGCGTCCTCGCGTCGGGCATGCGGCGGATGAGTTGCACGATTCCAGTGGACAGGTTCGCGAGCGGTCCGAGTACCCACCGGCTCAAGGCGATCGCGAGCACACCGAACGCGACCAACGCCAGCACCGCGCCTGCCGCGATCACGGCCCACTGCCGGAGGATGTCGGAGCGCGCCTCGGCCGTCGAGGCGCGCAGCACGATGGTGCCGTTCACCTGAGCGCCCGACCCCACGGGTTTGACGAACAGGGCGTCGTCGTCGCTCCACGGGAACAGCCGGTCGACGGTGGAGACCCGCTCGTTGCGCAGTCCGCTGCGAATCGCGGCCTCGATTCCGGGTTCGCTGCCGTCGAGGCCCACACCGAGGGTGGGCACACCGCGGGTGGAGACCACCAGAACGCCCTCGCCGTACACGTCGTCGTACGCGTCCACCTCGCCTTCGATCCTGGCGGGGTCGCCGGTCCGGACGTATTCCTCGGCGAGGACGGCGAACCGTTGGATGTCGCCCTCGCGGCCGAGGGTGAACTCCTGTGTCCGTGAGTCGGCGGTCGCGATCGCCAGGGGGATCGCGAAACTCGCGACCGCGCAGGATCCGAGGATCGCGAGGATGAGCAGTAGCCGTCGGCGCATATCGTTTCGACCTCCGGTCAGCACACCCAGCGGTAGCCGAAACCACGGATGGTGCTGATCAGCCCGGGCCGGTCCAGCTTGGCCCGCAGGGTACCGATGTGGACGTCGAGCGAGCGTGAGACCGCGACGAACGCGTCACCCCAAACCCGATCCATCAATTGCTGACGACTGACCGCGGCACCCGGGTTCTCGAGCAGAATCTCCAGGAGGGAGAACTCCTTCGACGTCAGGTCCACGTCGGTGCCCGCCACGGTGACGGTGCGGGAATCGAGGTCGACGCGCACATCCCCGGTGGCCACTTCCCGCGGTGCGCCGCCTTCGACGGCCAGGCTTCGCCGACGCACCACCTCGATGCGCGCGAAGAGTTCCGACATCCGGGCCGGCTTGACCAGGTAGTCGTCGGCGCCGCCGCGCAGCCCGCGCACCACCGACCGCTCGTCGTCGCGTGCGGTGAGGATGATGACGGGGACGCCGCTGACCTGGCGCAGCTGGCGCAGCACCTCGAGGCCGTCGCGGTCCGGTAACCCGAGATCGAGCAGCACGAAGTCCACCTCGCCGTGGTGCAGCAGCAGTTCCGACCCGAACTTCATCCGCACAGGCTGGTGCGCCTGCCGGGTCAGCCCCGCGACGAGTGCGTTGCCGACGCCGTCGTCGTCCTCGACCACCGCGATGCGCATAACCGGCATTGTCCCCCGGCCACGGTGGGCCGGGGGAACAATGCCGGAGGCGGAGGGATCAGACACGCTCGAGTTCGCGGCCGTCGCGGTCGTCCTCGCGGCCGTCGCGGGCGGGGCTGCCCGTCGCGGGATCGAGGGTGGTGCCGCCCTTGCCCTTGGGCATGAACAGTGCCGCGACGAGGGTCAGCGCGGAGCAGCCGACGACGTAGTAGAAGAACGCCGACTCGTGTCCGGCCTGCTTGAGAGCGAGCGCGAGCGGCTCGGCGGTACCGCTGAACAGGGCTGCGGTGATCGCGTGCGGCAGGCCGACACCGAGTGCGCGCACCTTCGTCGGGAACAGTTCCGCCTTGACGATCGCGCTCAGCGCGCTGTAGGCGGTCACGATGACCAGTCCGGTCATCATCAGGCCGAACGCGACGAACGCGTTGGTGGTGTTGCCGAGAACAGTGAGGATCGGCACGGTCAGCACGGTCGAGCCGATACCGAAGAACAGCATGACCTTGCGGCGGCCGATGCGGTCGGAGACGAGGCCGGCCACGGGCTGCAGCAGCATGTACACGAACAGTGCGGCAAAGTTGATCCACGCCACCGTTTCCGGGGCGATGCCCGAGGTGTTGATCATGTACTTCTGCAGGTACGTGGTGTACGTGTAGAACGCGACCGTGCCGCCGATCGCGAGGCCGAAGACCATCGCGAGCTGCTTCGGGTACTGCAGCAGCAGACGCAGGGTGCCACGCTTGGCCGACGGCGTCGTGCCGGACGCCTTCTCGGCGGCAATCCGGGCGGCCTCGTCCTTGTACTGGTCCGACTCGTCCATGCCACGCCGGAACAGCATCACAGTCACGGCGGCGATGGCGCCGATCACGAACGGAACACGCCAGCCCCAGGAGTGCATCTGATCGAGGGTGAGAAGCTGCAGCAGAATGATCTGGACGCCGAGTGCGGCGAGCTGACCCAGGATGATCGACACGTATTGGAAGCTCGAGTAGAAGCCGCGGCGGCCGGGAGTCGCGACCTCGGACAGATACGTGGCGCTTGAGGCGAATTCGCCTCCCACGGACAGTCCCTGGATCAGTCGCGCCGTCACCAGCAGCGCCGGGGCGAGCATCCCGATCGCCTCGAAACTCGGTGTCGCGGCGATGATCAGCGAGCCTGCTGCCATCATGAGCACCGACAGCGTCAGCGCGTTCTTGCGCCCGTAGCGGTCCGCGTACCGGCCCAGGATGTAGCCACCGATCGGGCGCATCAGGAATCCGACGGCGAAAACCAGTGCCGTGGAAAGCAGCTGGGCGGTCGTGCTGCTCTTCGGGAAGAACGATGCCGCGAAGAACACACTGAACGCTGCATAGACGAACCAGTCGTACCACTCCACGAGGTTGCCGATGCAGCCGCGAACCACATTCGCTACAACCCGCCTCTCGCCGGTCGACGACGCTGGGTTCGAAGTCGTGTGTCGCATGATGTCCCTTCCTCGAATGCTGTGATCGTGCGTAGCCACTGGAACCAATGTGGCCGTCACCACAGCGCGAGGGAAGGGATAAGCGGCTTTCCTTACATTCGCTTTAGACGACACCGCGGCGCGTGCCGCAGAACGGTGCCGCGCGCGCATTCGCCCCGGTCGCGGCCGTTTCCCGGCCGAGGACCGAGCAAAATGCCACGGCCCGAGGGCGCATGCCGGATCGTCATGATCCCATCACAAAACAGCCCGATCACCACCCGGCAGCAGTTCGCGAAGGTACTCGAATACATCGACCTGGCCGAGCAGGACGGCACCCGCGCGGTGCTCGGTGGCTCGGCCCGGGCATTCCGCATGACCGAGGCGATCCAGTCGGGAACCGTGTGGGTCAACACCGGTGCCCCGTCCGGCACCCCGTTCGTCATGCGCTGACGTCGACCAGCCGGTGAGCTTCCGAACAGGGGGTGGGTAATGAGCACCCTTGGGTGGCTGTCGACCGGCTCGTTCCGGGGGCAATGTTGGTGTGGTCAAGGAACACTCGACCCCATACCAGCAAGGACTCCGCATGTTTCGCCACACCGCCATTCGCGCCGGCCTGATGTTCGCCGCAGTCGCATTCTCCGTCACCGGCGCGGCCGGAATCGCGCACGCCATGCCCGCCTCGACGGGCGGTGACGTCGCCGTCACCTCGCAGTCGGACCGCGACAACCGCGACCGGGATCGGCGCGACCGTTTCGACGACGACGCGCAGGGCGCAATGTGTGAGGGTCAAGCCGTCGTAAACCACCCCAGCTGCTCCTCGCTGCCGTACTGACCCCGATCGAGGTGACACAACGCCGCTGCCGCAGTCACTGCGGCAGCGGCGTATCGTCTGCGGCAAGGTAACCCCACGGCACTACCGGTTGTGCAGGGCCACCGATTCGGTACCGTTCGTGTCGACCCGCGACCGCGGGTCATTGGATCGGCACACATCCGAACTGTGGGAGGTTTTTCGTGGCTGGTGGACTCGTCGCCCTGTTGGACGACGTCGCGGCACTCGCGAAAGCGGCCGCGGCATCCATCGACGACATCGGAGCCGCGGCCGGCAAGGCCAGCGTCAAGGCAGCGGGAGTGGTCGTCGACGACACCGCCGTCACCCCCCGCTACGTGCACGGGTTCTCCCCCAATCGCGAACTGCCCATCATCCGCAAAATCGCAATCGGGTCGATTCGCAACAAACTCCTGATCATCCTGCCGGTGGCGATGATCCTGAGCGAGTTCCTGCCCCAGGCACTGCCGTACCTGCTGATCGCCGGTGGTCTGTTCCTGTGCTTCGAGGGAGCCGAGAAGGTCTACGAAGCACTCACCGGGAATCACCACGAGGCCGCGGGCGCAACCGAAGGGCAGAGCGGACCCGAATTCGAGAAGACCATGGTCAGCGGCGCGATCCGCACCGACCTGATCCTGTCCGCCGAGATCATGGTGATCTCACTGTCCTCGGTCGAGGACGAACCGTTCCTCACCCGGCTGCTGGTGCTCGTCGTCGTCGCGATCCTCATCACCGTCCTGGTGTACGGAGTGGTCGCCCTGATCGTGAAGATGGACGACGTAGGCCTGGCGCTCGCCCAACGCGAGTCCGCGTTCAGTCAGCGGATCGGTCGAGGACTCGTCGCGGCGATGCCGAAGGTCATGGCAGTGCTCACCGTGGTCGGGATCGCCGCGATGCTCTGGGTCGGCGGCCACATCCTGCTCGTCAACATCGGCGAGGCCGGATTCCACTGGCCGGCCGATCGCCTCCACGATCTCGAACATTGGTTCGGCGATCTCGTCCACGGCGGCCTCGGCGGTGTTCTGTCCTGGACTGCCGGGACCGTGGTGTCCGCACTCGTCGGGCTCGTCGTCGGCGCGATCGTCGTCCTGATCATGCACCTGATCCCGAAACGGAAGAAACGCGCCGACTGACCGAGGTGGCCGACACCGCCCCAGTTGCTCCTCGCTGCCGTACTGACCCCCGGACACAACGCCGCTGCCGCAATCACTGTGGCAGCGGCGTATCGTCTGCGGCAAGGTAACCCCGCGCCCGATCGCTTCGTCCATCGGCCCGCCTACTGCGCGGGGTACGACAATGCTCGCCGACCGACAACGACGCACACCCGAACCCGGCTCGCAGCAGACACTCACGGTCTTCGTCGACGACGAACCCGTCCCCGCGCACCGTCTCTGGCACCCCGCTGACACCGTGACCACCACACTCTCGTGGCTCGACGAACAGCATCTTCCCGCCGAGATCCGATCACTAGCCGAAGAGGGACCGAACGGTTACGGCAGAGGAGCCTTCTACGTCGACAGGTACCCAGGGTCATCGACCGCGCGCGTAGCGTCCGTGCGCGGAGTGGTCGCGTCGATCGAGGTCGTCGCGAACCTCGCACTGAGCACCGACGACGGCTGGAACTTCTTGCCCGGCACCGTGCAGATGTGGTGCGTGCCCGACACGGGCACGTGGCGCATGCCGAATCTGCAATGTTCGGTACCCGGCACCACCGGCGACCTCCGGTTCATCGAGCAGCACGAATTCTTCGAGCGGTACGGTGTCGCCACACCGACCTTCCGCCGGGATTCCCGGTACTTCCGGGTGGTTCTCTACCTCACCGAGTGAGCGCCACCGCCTACCGGAGGTCGAGTCGCACGTCCCGGAACTCGAAGATGTCGACGACCCAGTCGAACGCCGTGGGACCGTCCTTCCGCAGAGCGCGTTCGAGATCGGCGCGCACCCTGTCCCGGTTCGTCGGGTGGCACTGCTCGAGCCGCCGCCCCAGTTGCCGCGCAGTCTCCGTGTAACCGAGCGCCTCGCGGGATTTACTGCTGTTCTCCCACACGAAGTAGAAACGGCCGTCCTCGGGCGTGCCGTATCCGCCCGTGAGACAGTCAGCGAAGGCATCCAGGTTGCGCCCGAAATACCCGCCTTCGCCGCGCACCGCTTCTCCCGCCAACGTGAAGACGTCGTCGAGCGTGCGAATGCGTGCACCGTCGATCACGTACGTCACGGGTTCTCCGGTCATGGTTCGATCATTTCCCCTCGAAGAGATCGGACCAGCGGACTCGGGGGTGCGCCTCGAGCAGTGCCCGGCGCTGACGTTCGGTCATCCCACCCCAGATGCCGAATTCGACGCGATTGTCGAGCGCATACGCGCCGCATTCCATCAGCACCGGGCAGTGCCGGCACAGCGCGGCGGCCTTGCGCTGCGCGGCGCCGCTCACGAACAGCTGATCCGGATCACCGTCTCGGCACCGACCTCGCGTGATCCAGTGGAGTTCCGACATGTGGAGTCATTCCCCTCTCGAACACCGAACACGGTCAGGGCACTGGGAATGCGGGCACAGCCCGATGAAGCATGTGAAAGATCCAGCTGCGGACAGGTTTTCGCAACACATCGGCTCCGGCGACGAGGCACGAGACAATCGCACCGATGACAGATTAGCTGCACCCCGTGCCGATCGCGCGTCGAAGCCCGCCCGGGTGGACAGAGGTACCCCTCCTCGCGGATCAGGGACGACGGGACGAGCGGATCGCGTAGATCACGGCCCCGAGCCCGAGGACGATCACACCCGGAATCACCGAGGCCAGGGGAAGGAACGCGGCGAGAACGATGCAACCGATGGCGCCGACGACCGCCACCAGGCGCGGCCACGGTTTCGCGGACAGGGTCCAGGCGGACGCGTTGGCGATCAGGTAATAGAACAGCACCGCGAACGAGGAGAACCCGATGACGCCGCGCAGGTCCGCCGTCGCGGCGAGGAGCGCCACCACCACCCCCACCGCCAACTCGGCCCGGTAGGGCACCGCGAACCGGGGGTGGACGGCGTCGAGCAGACGTGGCAGGTGGCCGTCGCGCGCCATCGCGAATGTCGTCCGCGAGACCCCGAGGATCAGGGCGAGCAACGAGCCGAGTGCGGCGATCACCGCGGCCACCCGGACGACCGGCTCGAGACCCTCGAATCCCGCAGCGGCCACCGCCTGCGCGAGCGGATCCGTCGCGGCCGCGAGAGTGTCGGCACCGAGCGCGTTCAGGACTGCGACCGCGACGCACAGGTACACGACGAGGGTGATGGCCAGGGCGAGGGGAATCGCCCGGGAGATTGTCCGGGCCGGATCCTTCACCTCCTCGCCGAGCGTGGCGATCCTGGCGTACCCGGCGAACGCGAAGAACAGCAGACCGGCGGCCTGCAGGACCCCGGTCACGCCGTGGCCGGAGGCGATCGCCAGGCCACCGAACCCGGTATCGGGTCCGGTCAGGCACACGATGACGACCACGGCGAGGACGGCGAGGACCGTGAACACGATGACCCGGGTGACCAGGGCCGACTTCTGCACACCGAAGTAGTTCACGGCGGTGATGGCGACGACGGCGACCACCGCGACGAGATGCTCGCGGCCGGGCCAGGCGTAGGCGCCGACCGTTAGGGCCATCGCGCCACACGAGGCGGTCTTGCCGACCACGAAGCCCCAGCCCGCCAGATACCCGAAGAACGGTCCCAGGCGTTCACGCCCGTAGACATAGGTGCCACCGGATTGCGGATACAACGCGGCGAGCCGGGCGGAGGAGTTGGCATTGCAGTAGGCGATCACCGCGGCCACGGCCAACCCGACGAGCAATGCACCGCCCGCGGCGGACGCGGCAGGCCCCAGCGCGGCGAAGATCCCCGCCCCGATCATGGACCCGAGGCCGATCATCACCGAGTCGAACACCCCCAGCCGCCGGCGCAACTGCGGCGTCGCGTCCGGGTGCGCGTTCTCGCCGTCCGAAATCTCGTCACCGGCCATGCGAGGCAGTTTCTCCTTCGAACGTGCGGATGTCGGGCAGCCCAACGCTAGCGCCCTCCGGTACACAGACGTGAACTCCACGGGGTCACACGGTTTCGACACTGCGGCACGCTCGGGGCTGCGAGCAGGGCCGCGACGGCCGGTGTGGACTGCGCATTCGAATTGCCGGTAACCACGCGAAGGGGTGATTTTCGCCGACGGCTCGGACCATAATTGTTCCATCGGGATAGATAGCCCGAAGATTGCTTGTAACCCGAGAATCATCGGCCGGTGAAAGCCGGGCGACAATCGAATCAAAGGTGACATCAGATGAACACGTTCGCATTGCGCACGGCGGTTACATCGGCCGCGATCGCCACCGCTTTTGCACTCGGCTCCGGCATCGCGGCGTCGGCACCGGCATTTCATGGAGACCCGAACACACCCGGCACGCAACTCCACGTCCACAACGACACCCCGAACGACATGAACAGCTACCAGTGCGGGGCGATCGGCGTCGGGGGTGCCGGAGTCGGATCGAACTCTCCTGGAGGCAGCGGGCAACTCAATGGCGTCTTCTTCGGCAGCGGCCCGGTGCAGGGGGGTTGCATCGGCAACGACGGGTCGGTGCATTTCCCGTCCGGACGCTCCGAGTAGTAAGGACCCGGCCTGAGGCCGCCCGAGGAGGATAAGCGGCAGGGCCCCGGGTTCCGTAGGCGAGCACATCACTGCTATCGCAGTCGGGTGGTGACCTCGTCCGATGGTGACCGTGCCGCATCTGCACGGTCAGGGTCGTCTTCGCGCCACCATCGAACTCACCGGAGCGCTATATCATCATTTCCTTGCAACCGATAGAGTCGCATGGATGCAAATACGACTCCGCGCTCATCGAGCGCACCAGACCGGACATCCTTCCCGTGGCCGCTGACAGCGCTGATGCGTTCTTTGATGGCGACCAGACCGACGATCGCCTCGCCCGCGCGGTGATCGAGGCCCTCCAGGCGGGCAGGTCGTGGGCGCACATCGCCACGGATCTCGCGGTTCCACCTCCAGCCGTCCGCGACGGGCTCGGCGTGACCGATCGGGACTGGCAGGAGGCAATCGTCGCCCACGAGAATGCCCGCGCGGCCCGGCTCGACGATCTGCCCCGGTCCCGGCTCTCGTAGACGAGACACCGCCGACCGCAGTACCGGACGGTCCCACGGGGGAAGTGTCAACCCGCCCGTCAGAGCTCGGCGAGAGACACCAGACCGTCCTGAAGTGCTCGGACCAACAGTCCGGACTTGTCGGTGACGGGGCGTCCGACGGCGGCGTACTTCGCTCGGATCCGGGCCAGGTGGGTGTTGATCGTGCCCAGGCTGATTCCCAGGTCGGATGCGGCAGCCGTTTTCGATTCACTCCGCAGCCACAGGCGAAGGATTTCCAGCTCCCGCGGCGACAGCGCGGGCATCCGCTGCGGCCCAGCGATGGAGTCGGGCAGCGGGCCCGTGCCGGAAGTCATAGCCATCTCACCTTCTCCAGTCGCAGTGGGTGCTACCTGACGCCACACACCTGTCGTCCGACGCAGCACGCACGCTGTTTACCGCGGTGAACAAACCGTACCTGAAGCCGGTTTTGTGGACGTGCGGTCGCGAACGCACCTGGTGGAGATTGGTTCCGCCATTGCTCATGGGCTCGCTCGAGGAAGTCGTCGACCGGCGCCTGGTAGGCGACGTTGTTGCGGCAGCGCGCAGGCGAAGCCAGGTCACCAGCGAAAATGTGGCAGCGGCGCTCCCTCCCGACCGTGCTCCGACCGGGACCGCAGTCCGAGCCGGCAGTGTCCGCGACGAGCCCCTCCGGCGAGTCGTATCCCGGACTGTCAAATCTCGACCCGACGGGATACGGCCCGCTCCTTCCAGATTAAGTCGTCGCCGGACGGACCTCAACGGTCGATTCGATACCAGGCACACGCCGCTTCCAGGGTGGAACAAATACGTTGTAAATCAGCATTCTCGAGCGACCCGAATTCGTACGCGGGTTTCGTGATTCGGGATCAATGCAGCTGAACCGCTGTTTCATAGGGACTGGTCGGTCCGTGACACCTGCGAGCTGATCCGCTAAAACGGAAATGGAGGTCAGGGCTCGTCGCCGCAGGGCACCACGAGCCACAAACGGGTGTGACCGCGTGAGGGAGTGCGCTCCCCATGGGTCGAAGGGGTCGTTTCAGCATGAATATATCGGGGTTTTCGCAGAGTCGATCGGGCGTGTACTGGCAAGAGCAGGTCGCGGCCGAACACGATGCGGGGCACCGACGATATTTCGATTTACCGCGAACGCGACCTGTCGGAGACCCACCCAGCCTTGCCGACCACGTCAGCGTTTATCTGTCCGACGTGAGTGATGCGCGCGAGCCAGGGAAGTAGCACAACGTATTTCGTCGATCGGTACCGGATTCCTGTCTCACCTCGCCGGTGACCGGATCGAGGTCCGCTCCGCCGGGTCCGCCCCGGCCGAGACTGTCAAAGCTACCGGGACTGGGCGCTCGAGGATCCGGCAGGCAAGGGCGTCGACGCCGTACGACCGATGCCGGACTCGGTAAGGGTGTTGACACCGTGGATCTCGGCGGTGTCGTCGACGATGTCGACGGTCTGCTCGGTGGCGTTCATCGTGAACGCCACCGGGACGATGCTCGCGATCTCCTCGTCGCGACCGAGGAGTTGGCCCTCGCTGGTGATGTGTGAAGTCGGGACCGAGGATCGATTCGATCGTGTCGCGGTCACCGGCCGTGATGGCCGTCAGCAGGTCAGGCGCGAACGAGAACCTTCAGATCCGGAAGACAACGTTCCCGCTTTCCAGGAGAATTCTCAGTCATGGCCGACCCACTGATCGAACAGCTCACCGACCGCATCGGACAGGCCGTCGCCCGCGCCGCCAAGAACGGTGATCCCCTTTTCGGCACCGTTGAACTCACCATCGGCGAACTCATCGAATTGCTCGAACACATCGAACGACTGTCACCCACATCGGAATAGGTCCCCACCCACGATTCTGTGTGCGCCAAAGTGTTGTCGATCCGCCGGCGGCTCAGCAGTCTGGCATCCGTGCACTGGTCAGATGTCGGCGAGCTGGTTGCGGAGCGGCCCGGCCGATGCCCTCGTTGTGGTCACCCCGCTACCTCTGCCCGAGGGTCGCGGTGGGTGGAGCGATTTCTGCGCCTCCCGCCGCTACCTGCCCGGTGCGCCGAAATCATGATGATGGATCCGTACATCTGGCTCATCGGGTTTTGCCAGTGCCGGGACCACTTCCACGGCTCCTGAACGACGACGCCTGCGAGGTTCGACGCAGTCGGATCGCAACCCTTGGGCGCACGTCGATGCGACCGATAACCTGCGCACCAGCCGCGCCTCGGCCGGCCATTGCAACATTCGCGATTGTGGACCCTCGAGGACGGACCTCCCATCATGCTCGCCCGAAACTCTTCGCCGCCCAGGCAAGCGCCGACGCTCGCGCGTGGGCGCGGCCCCCGCCGACAAACGATGGTTCCGGCGATCGTGTATCGGTGGTTTCGAGCAACGATGCCGTGGGCACCCTTCGTTCTTTGCGCTTTCGGCCTCATCGCCTGCATACGGGAGGGGACCCACTTCGGTGTCGCCTTCTACCTGTTGCTCGGCGCACTGCACACACGCCGGGCCCTCCTGATACTGCGTGAGAGCGCGACATCGGTACTCCACCGAGCAAGCGTTCGGATCCGTGAGAGTAAATCTCGCACAACAGGAATAGCAGCTCTTCGAGGGAGGTTGCGTCACACATGACCAAATCTGTTGTCGCGCAATCATACGGAACACCCGAGGCCCTGACCGTGGTCGATGCGGAGGTTCCGCCGCCCGCATCGGGGGAGGTGCTCGTCGACGTCAAGGCGATCGGCGTCAATCCCATCGACTACAAGCTCTACAGCGGCGCCTTCGGTGACGATCCCGACAAGCTGCCGGTCAGGGTCGGCGGCGAGGCCGCCGGCGTGGTCGCGGCCGTCGGGGCCGGAATCACGGAGATCGCGGTGGGCGACGAGGTGATTGTCAGCCCCGGCACCGGTCTCTACGCCGAGAAGGTGGTCGTTCCCGTCTCCGCAATCACCCCCAAACCTGCCGGCCTCGGCTGGGAACAGGCCGCCGGTCTGCTGCTGGTGGGCGGCACCGCGGTCGACGCCCTGGACACCATCGGGGTCGGTTCCGGCGACACCGTCCTGATCCACGGCGCCTCCGGCGGCGTCGGTGCCCTCGCCGTGCAACTCGCCGTCGCCCGCGGCGCGACGGTCGTCGGCACCGCGGGAGCGGCGAATCAGGACTACGTCCGGAACCTCGGAGCAACTCCCGTCGTCTACGGAGACGGACTCGAGGAGCGGGTGCTGGAGGTCGCACCCCAGGGCATCGACGCGGCCCTCGACACCGTCGGAACCGACGAGGCCGTCGACGTGTCGCTGGCATTGGTCAAGGACAAGACCCGGATCGTGACCATCGCCGCTTTCGGTCGGGCGCAAGAGGACGGCTTCGCGTCGGTCGGCGGCGGCAACCCGGCAAGCGCCGAAGCCCGGCTGAAGGCGCGCGCCGAACTGGTCGAGCAAGCCGGCGCCGGACATCTGACGGTCACCATCGCCAAGACGTTTCCCCTGATCGATGCCGCGCAGGCCCACAGCGAACTCGCGCAACCCCACCCCGCGGGGAAGTTCATCCTGATCCCATGAGACGCGGGACCACGCCCCTGCGCGGAGACTCGAATTGTCCGTCTTCAGCGCAGGGTGCGGCGCGTAGAATTTGGCGGGTGCAGACCTGCCGCGAGCTGCTGCTCACCCGTCGCCGCACAGTCGACCTGTGTCGCGTCGGCGGTTGCTGTTGCCTTTGGCGTCGCTGACCGCGCTTCTGTGTCATTTTCGATTCGCCCTGCGGTCACGTGCTGACTTCCCTGCCTTTTCGGTGATCGACTCGATCGCGTTCCATCRCATTCCCTCGGCCATCCGACACATTCTGTGGAGCACAGTCAATGCCCACCACACCAGCAACAACACCCACCACCACCCCGACCGCGGCCGTCGACCAGGTCGACGTCCGCGGTCCCCGGTTCGCCGCCTGGATCACTACGGCGGTTCTCGCCGCCGTCCTGCTCTCGGCGTCCTTCTCGACCGTCGTCGCCGGTGTGATCCTGGCGGTTCAGACCGTCGTGTTCGCCGTCGCCGCCGTCGTCGGGCCGCGGCGCAGCCCGTACGGCCAGATCTTCGGAAAGCTGGTCGCCCCACACATCAGCCCGCCGAGCGAGCGTGAACCAACCGCGCCGCTGCGCTTCGCCCAACTGGTCGGCTTCATCTTCGCGGCGGCAGGTCTGGTCGGATTCGCGTTGAGCGCGCCCGTCGTCGGTGCCGTCTTCACCGGCTTCGCACTGTTCGCGGCGTTCCTCAACGCGGCCTTCGGAATCTGCCTCGGCTGCCAGATCTATCCGTTGGTCGCCCGATTCCGATCGTCCGCCTCCGCCGACCACCCGACCCCCAATGGAAAACCCCGGCAAGTTCTCAGTGAAGGAAAGAACATGGCTCGCTCCGACGTCCTGGTCTCCACCGACTGGGCTCAGCAGAATCTGAACGCGCCCACCATCGTGTTCGTCGAAGTCGACGAAGACACGTCCGCCTACGACGGCGGCCACATCGAGGGCGCCATCAAGCTCGACTGGAAGAAGGATCTGCAAGATCAGGTCCGCCGTGACTTCCTCGACCGTGAGCAGTTCTCCGATCTGCTGTCGACACGCGGCGTCGCCAACGACGACGAGGTCGTCCTCTACGGAGGCAACAACAACTGGTTCGCGGCGTACGCCTACTGGTACTTCAAGCTCTACGGCCACGACAACGTCAAGCTGCTCGACGGCGGGCGCAAGAAGTGGGAACTCGAGCAACGCCCCCTCTCCGAGGACACCGTCACCCGCCCGTCCACCACCTACCGGGCGGCCGAGCCCGACCTGTCGATCCGCGCGTTCCGCGACGAGGCCGTCGACGCGATCGGTGTGCTGAACCTCGTCGACGTCCGATCGCCCGACGAGTTCACGGGCAAGATCCTCGCGCCGGCGCACCTGCCGCAGGAGCAGAGCCAGCGTCCCGGCCACATCCCGGGTGCACTCAACGTTCCGTGGAGCAAGGCGGCGAACGAGGACGGCACGTTCAAGTCCGACGAGGAACTCACCGCGATCTACGGCGCAGCCGGTCTCGACGGCTCCCGGGACACCATCGCCTACTGCCGGATCGGCGAGCGCTCCAGCCACACCTGGTTCGTCCTCAAGGAACTGCTCGGCCACAAGAATGTCAAGAACTACGACGGCAGCTGGACCGAATACGGCTCGCTCGTCGGCGTGCCGATCGAGCTGGGCAAGTAGCGGACCGCGGGGAACAAGCACATGAGCGCAGCATCAACGCAAACCCACACCATCCCCGCCGGCGTCGACCTCGGCAGGGAAACGGCCATCACCGGCAAGGTCGTCACGGGCGACGGAGAACCTGTCGGTGGCGCCTTCGTTCGACTCCTCGACGGCACAGGCACGTTCACCGCCGAGATCGTCGCCTCCGGCAGCGGAGACTTCCGTTTCTTCGTCGCACCGGGCGACTGGACCGTGCGGGCCCTCTCGCCGGTCGGCAACGGCACGGCATCGGTGAAGCCCACGACCAGCGGCATCCACACCGTGGACATCACCTTGACCGCATAGCATTTCGCCTCCGAACACCCCAACAAGCCCAGCTCAGGAGCCCTCACCCTGCGATTCCACGACCCACGCCGCGATCTGCGCGCGTGAGTTGAACCCCAGTTTCGTCAGGAGGTGCTCCACGTGCCCCTGCGCGGTGCGGGGCGAGATGACGAGCCGGGCGGCGATCTCCTTGTTGGTCAGTCCCTCGACGATCAGGGCGGCAACTTCACGCTCCCGCTTCGTCGGTTTGGGGGACTGGCCGGCGGAGGTAGACGAGGCCGAGACCTGCTCGCCCAGTGCGTAGGCGACGGCTGCGTCGAAACCGAGCGACTCGCCCTTTCGTCGGGCGGCGGCGAACGCGGGTTCGGTCATCGCCTGCCGGGTCGCGCGTTCGCACTCGTCCTGGTACACGCTCAGTCCAGGCACCAGCACCGCCGAACTGCCCACCGACCGGGTGAGCGCCTCGGCCGCCCCCATCAACACGACGGCCCGCTCCATGTTCTGCTCCTCGGCGGCGATCCACGCGAGGGCCTGCAGGCACACACTGGAATTGAGCCGGTCGTTCACCCGGCGGTCCACCTGGAGCGCTCGCCCGAGGAGTCGCACCGCTCGGGCTCTCTCCCCCTTCTGCCACACGGCGACGGCCAGCGCCCACATCGAATACGACCGGTACACCGATTCGCCCTGAGCTTCGGTGATCGCGAGGATGCGCTCGTGGCATTCGACGGCACGTTCCGTGTCGTTCAACAGGTCGTACATCATGCCGAGACCCACGACCGCGGCCACCTCGAAGACGTCGTTGCGTGCCGTGAACACAAGGACGGCCTTCTCGAGATGCGCGCGCCCCTCGGGGAGGCGGCCCGCGAACAAGGCTGCGTATCCGATTGCGTGGTCGAGGTGCGCGCGCACCTCCGGGTCGGGCGTCCGGGCGGCGAGCGCCCGCGCTTCCTCCGCCAGGGTGTCCGACACCGAAATGTCGCCCTGCACTCCGGCCAGCACGGCGGCGCCGTAGAGCGCCTTGGCCCGATCGATCGTGGGCTCGGAGACCTGCCGCGCAAGGAGGCGATCGAGCCACCGTCGCCCCTCGACGAACAGCCCCCGGGCCAGCCAGTACGGGTATAACGCGGCCGCGATCCGAACTCCGATGCCCGGGCTGTCGGACACGCAGAAGTCCAGCGCTTCGCGGATATTCGGCAGTTCCCGTGACAATTTGGCGATCAACGGAAGTTGCCGGGAGCTGATCCATTCGGATTCCGCTTCGACCGCGAGGCGGTCACACCAGTCCCGGTGCCGACGGCGCAGTTCGGTGTACACGCCACTCTCCTGCGCCTTTTCGCGCCCGTAGGCTCGCACGGTCTCGAGCATCCGGAACCGCACCGCGGTGCCCGACTCCTCTCGCGTCAGGATCGACTTGTCGACGAGGAAGGTCACCGTGTCGAGAAGATCGTCGACGTCGTCACCGTCGCAGACCTGTTCGGCCGCCTCGAGTTCGAATGTGCCCGCGAACACGGACAGCTGCGCCCACATCCGTTGTTCCACAGGAGTACACAGGTCGTAGCTCCAGTCGATGCACATCCGCAGTGTCTGCTGCCGCGAGGGCGCGTCCCGGCTGCCGCGGGTCAGCAGCAGGTACCGATCGGTCAGGCGCTGCAGGATCTGGTCGGGTGTCATCGCACGGAGCCTGGCCGCAGCCAACTCGATCGGCAGCGGCAAGCCGTCCAGCCGCTGACAGATACGGGCGATGGTGACCTTGTTGTCCTCGGTGAGTTCGAACCCGGGGACGGCGGCGACACCGCGTTCGACGAACAGGGTGACCGCGTCGTTGCGGGGCAGCCCTTTCGGGAGATGGTCGGGATCCGGGACGGGCAGCGGAGGGATCAGCAGCGCCGCTTCCCCGCCGATCCCGAGCGGTTCGCGACTCGTCGCGAGAATCCGCAGTTGCGGGCATGCGCGAAGCAGGATCTCGGCGAGCTTCGCGGCCGCGGCCACCACCTGCTCGCAGTTGTCCAGCACGAGCAGCAGGTCTCGCGGGGCGAGGAACTCGACGAGCATCTCGTGGGGGTGTCGCGTCGACTGACCCCGCAACCCCAGGGCAGCGACGACCACTCCCGCCAACAGCGAATCATCCAGTAGTTCACCCAGTTCCACCAGCGTCACGCCGTCCGCGAAATTCCGTTGTGCCTTGGTGGCAGCACGAATGGCGAGCCGGGTCTTCCCCACCCCGCCGATCCCGGTCAACGTCACCAGCCGCGACGTCGACAGCAAGTTCGTCGCCTCCGCCAGTTCCGTGCGGCGGTCGACGAAGCTGGTCAGCTCCAGCGGGAGTCCACCTGTCCGGCCCGAGTCCGCCGGCGCTCCGGCAGGCCGGCTCCACGCACCTTCTCCTCCGGGATCGGCGCCCGGTTCTGACGTGCTGCCTTGCACTGCAACTGTTCCCGCATACATCGCCATCTCGTCGACCGGGAAGCCGTGACGCAGTTGCGCGTCGCGGAGTTGCCTGCCCAGTTCCACGGCGGACGGGCGGGCCCCGGGTTCGGACGACATGGCACGTTCGACGACCGCGCTGATCTCCTCGGATACGCCGTGCTCGCGCGGGTTCGGGACCGGCTCGGACGCGATCCTCAGGAACTGCGCCACCAGCTGTTCACCGCTGCGGCGTTCGAACGCCGCGTGACCGGTGATTGCCGCAAACAAGGTGGCGCCGAGCCCGTAGACGTCGGCGGCAGGACTCGGGGCCTCGCCGGCCACGACCTCGGGGGCGGTGAACGCCGGCGACCCCGTCACGATGCCCGCGCTGGTCTCGAACCCGCCCGCGATGTGGGCGATGCCGAAGTCGGTGAGTGCGGGCTCGCCGTAATCGGTGCTCAGGATGTTCCCGGGTTTGACGTCGCGATGGAGGATCCCGAGCCGGTGGGCGGTCTCCAGGGCGCCTGCCATCTTCACCCCGAGACGCAGCGCTTCGTCCAGCGGGAGCGGCCCGTGGCGGCGGATCCGTTCGTCGAGCGAGCCCTGCGCCTGGTACGGCATCACGATGTAGGGCCTGCCGTTCTCGGTGACGCCGGCGTGGAGAACATTGACGATGTTGGGGTGACCGGTCAGCCGGCCCGCAGCACGCTGCTCCCGCAGGAATCGGGCCCGGTTCTCCTCGTCGAGGTCGGCGGTGAGGACCTTCACCGCCACAGTGCGGTCCAGCGCAGTCTGGATGCAGCGGTACACGACCCCGAATCCGCCGCGGCCGATCTCCTGAGCGTCCTCGAATCCGGCCGCCGCCAACTCCGCCGTGACCGAACCGGACACGTCGCGCTGGGTGGCGAACGGATCGACATCAGTCATCGACTACATCGATTCGTCCCATTCGAAACACGGTCGACGCATGCCACACTGCCCACCTCTCGACGTTGTACCCCAGGATATCGCCGACCGTCCCCTCCGATGGCCGACTTGCGTTCTACCCGAGTGTGGGACGGGGACGCGACGCGATAACCGGCCGGTCGGTTCGATCGGCCGGCACTTCGGGTTTCCGTTACAACTGGACACTCGCCCAGTCGTTTTCGAGGATCGACCCGGACGAATCGTTGCTCCCCGCGGTGAATAGTCCCGCACATATCGGGTACCCACCATCTACGCTGATCCGCGGGCCCGGCGGCCCCACGGACCAGCGAGGCCCCCTGACCGGTCACCCCTCGGCTGGAGGGCCACAGCCGCCCGCGGCCGGGGAGCCCCCCTCTTCCTCGCCTGCGGGCGGCACCATGCCGTCACACGCCATCCCCTCTCCTCCACCCTGCCAAAGGGACACAGCTGAATGCTCTCGATCAACTGTGGCTGTGCAGCGGGGTTCCCGCGAGTGCGAGGTGCGCCTCGCCGACCGCCTCGGCCTGGGTGGGGTGCGCGTGAACGAGTGCGGCGACCTCGTTCGGGTAGGCACCCCAGTTGACGATCAATTGCGCCTCGCCGATGAGTTCACCCACGCGTTCTCCGACCATGTGGATACCGACGACCGGTCCGTCCGTGGCTCCGGCGCGGACGAGTTTGACGCCGCCGCTGGTTCCGAGGATCTGGCTTCTGCCGTTGCCGGCGAGGTCGTAGACGACGGTGGCGACGTCGCCGTGGCGTTCGCGTGCCTGTTCTTCGGTGAGCCCGACTGACGCGACCTCGGGGTTCGAGTACGTCACCCGGGGAATTACGCTGTCCTCCAACAAGGTCGGGCTCAGGCCGGCGATCGTTTCGGCGACGAAGATGCCCTGCTGGAATCCGCGGTGCGCGAGTTGAGGTCCGGCGACGATGTCGCCGACCGCGTACACGTCCGGCTGCGAGGTGCGCAGGGAATCGTCGACCGTGACGAATCCGCGGGGGTCGACGTCGACGCCCAGCTCGGTGAGTCCCAGGCCCGCGGTGCGGGGTCCGCGGCCGACCGCGACGAGCAGCAGGTCGGCCTCGAGCGTGTCGCCCGATTCCACGGTGACGCTGACCGTGCGCTCGTCCTGAACGGCTTTCGCGAACCGGGTGCCGGTCATGACCGTGATGCCGCGCTTGCGCAGGGCCCGGGTGAGTTGCTTCGAGGCCCATTCGTCCTCGGCGGCGATCAGCCGGGGCAGCGCCTCGACGATCGTGACGTCCGCGCCCAGGGATGCCCAGATGCCGGCGAACTCGACGCCGATGACACCGCCGCCGAGCACGACGACGCGCCGCGGAAGCTCGGGGAACGTCAATGCTTGGTCGCTGGTGAGGATTCGGCCGCCGATCTCGAGTCCGGGGAGACTCCGGACCTCCGAACCGGTCGCGAGGACCAGTGCCGCGCCGGTGATCGTGCGGTCACCGACGTGGACGGTGCGGCCTCCGGCGTAGCGACCGGTGCCGTGGACCACCTCGATCCGGTGACTGCGGACCAGCCCCTGCAGACCCTTGTAGAGGCGTTCGACGATCGCGTTCTTGTACGCGTGGACACCATCGAGGTCGATCCCGTCGAGTGTCGCACCGATCCCGAGGGCCGACGCGTGCGCGACGGTGTCAGCGACCTCGGCGGCGTGTACGAGCGCCTTGGTGGGAATGCACCCGCGGTGCAGGCAGGTGCCGCCGACCTTGTCCTCTTCTATCAGGGTGACGGATTTGCCCAATTGCGCGGCACGGAAGGCGCAGGCGTATCCGCCGGATCCTCCGCCGAGAATCAGGACGTCGGGTTGGTCAGACATGGGGAATCTCCCTCGGTCGGGCACGTCATCGGACGTGCCGGAAGGTCGGATCGAACGGAGGCTCAGCTCAGCGCGATCAACGTCATCGGGTCGGACAGGATCTGGCCGATGGCGGCGAGGAATCGCGATCCCTGCTCGCCGTCGACCAGTCGATGGTCGAACGACAGGCTCAAGGTCGTCACCGACCGCAACGCGATCTCGCCCCGGTATTCCCACGGCTGCCTGCGGATCGCCCCGAAGCACAGGATCGCCGCCTCGCCGGGGTTGAGGATGGGTGTGCCCGAGTCGATGCCGAAGACACCGACGTTGGTGATCGTGATGGTGCCGTCCGCCAGGTCGGCCGGTCCGGTCTTCCCCTCCTTGGCGGTGGTCGTCAGATCCGACAGGGCGATCGCAAGGTCGGGCAGACCGAGGGTGTGTGCGTTCTTGATGTTGGGCACCATGAGTCCGCGCGGCGTGGCGGCCGCGATGCCGAGGTTCACGGAGCGTTTGACCACGATCTCCTGCGCGCCTTCGTCCCAGAACGAATTCAGGGTCGGGTTGGTGCGCAGCGCCACGAGCAGGGCCTTGGCCACCAACGTCAGTGGTGTCAGGCGTACGTCGGTGAAGTGCTTCGTGTCCCGTAGCTGAGCCAGCAGTTCGATGGTCGGGGTGACGTCGACCGTGACGAACTCGGTGACGTGCGGGGCGGTGAACGCGCTGCGGACCATCGCCGCCGCAGTGTGCTTGCGGACGCCCTTGATCGGGATGCGTTCCTCGTCGGCGTCGGGCACGGGCGTGGCCGTCGGCGTCGTCACCGGGGTGGCGGTGCGATGACGTTCGAGGTCGTCCCTGGTGACCTCACCGTGCACCCCGGTGGCAACCACCGCGGTGAGGTCGACTCCGGATCGCTTCGCGGCGAACCGCACGGGCGGCGAGGCCAGCGGACGCGTCGAATGCGGGGCGGGAAGGTCGCCGATGCGAGCGGCCGCGGCGGTTGTGTGCCTGCGGCGGCGCTTGCTGGACGAGTCCTCGGCCACGCCGTAGCCGACGAGGACCGGAGTCCGCTCGGCCGGGGGCGCGGGGTCCACCTTCGGTTCCTCGCCGGCGACCTCGATGTCGATGAACGGGCAGCCGACGTCGACGGTCGTCCCCTCCGCCGCGTGCAGCGCGACCACCGTTCCGGCGTACGGGGATGGGAGTTCGACGGAGGCCTTCGCGGTCTCGACCTCGGCGATGTTCTGGTTCAGCGTCACGGTGTCACCGACCGCGACCTGCCAGGTCAGCAGTTCGGCGTCGGTGAGGCCCTCGCCGAGGTCGGGCAGCAGGAATGTCTTGACAGTGGGCACGGGGGAACTCCTGGTCCTACGCGGTGAAGGTGCAGTCGACGGCGTCGAGGATGCGGTCGACGTCCGGCAGGAAGTGCTGTTCGAGTTTCGCCGGCGGGTAGGGGACGGTGAAGCCGCCGACGCGGGCGACCGGCGCCTCGAGGTGGTAGAAGCAGCGCTCGCTGATGCGGGCGGCGATCTCGGCGCCGATGCCGAGGAACACGGGCGCCTCGTGGGTGACGACCAGGCGTCCGGTGCGCTGCACGGACGCGGCGACGGTGTCGACGTCGAGCGGGGAGAGGGACCGCAGATCGATCACTTCGACCGACCGGCCCTCATCCGCAGCGACTTTCGCCGCCTGCAGCGCCGTCGTCACGAGCGGCCCGTACGCGACGACGGTGACGTCGGTACCCGGGGCGACCACCCGGGCCTTGTGCAGTGGCCCCGTCTCGGCGGCGGGGTCGATCTGCCCCTTCTCCCAGTAGCGGCGCTTGGGCTCGAAGAACAGCACCGGATCGTCCGAGGCGATGGCCTGCTGAATCATCGTGTGCGCGTCGGCGGCGGTGCTGCAGGTGACGACGCGAAGACCCGCGGTCGCGGCGAAATAGCCCTCCGGGGACTCGGAGTGATGCTCGATCGCGCCGATGCCGCCGCCGTACGGGACGCGGATGGTGATCGGCATCGTGACGTTGCCGCCCGTGCGGTAGTGCAGTTTGGCGACCTGCGAGACGATCTGGTCGAAGCCGGGGTAGATGAACCCGTCGAATTGGATCTCACACACCGGCCGGTAGCCGCGCATCGCGAGACCGACTGCGGTGCCGATGATCCCGGACTCGGCGAGCGGGGTGTCGATGACACGGTTGGGGCCGAAGTCCTTCTGCAGTCCGTCGGTGATGCGGAAGACGCCGCCGAGTTTGCCGATGTCCTCGCCCATGAGCACGACCTTCGGGTCGTTCTCGAGGGCGCGGCGCAGGCCGGCGTTGAGGGCCTTGCCGAGCGGAAGCGTGGTCGGGGCGGCCGCGGAGATGGCTGTGCTCATGCGTCGGTCCCTTCGAAACTGTCGAGGTAGGAGGCGAACTGGCGGCGCTCGTCGTCGACGAGGGGATGGGGTTCGGCGTAGACGTTGTCGAACAACGACATCGGTTCGGGCTCGACGGTCTCGAGGCATCCGCGGCGCAGCGCGGCGGCGGTGTCGTCGGCGCGCTGCTGCACCGCGGCGAGGTAGTCGTCGTCGATCGCGCCCGCCGACTCGAGGAGCGCACGGATGCGGTCGAGGGGGTCCTTGCGTTTCCATTCCTCGTCGAGCGCGGCCGGGCGGTACCGGGTCGGGTCGTCGGACGTGGTGTGCGGGCCCATCCGGTAGGTGACGGCCTCGATCAGGGTCGGTCCGCTGCCTTCCCGTGCCCGCTCGAGCGCGGCCCGGGTCACGGCGATCACGGCGATCACGTCGTTGCCGTCGACGCGCACACTGGGAACGCCAAAGCCGCGGCCCCGCGCGGCGATGCTCACCCGCGACTGCAGGCTGACCGGTTCGGAGATCGCCCACTGGTTGTTCTGGCAGAAGAACACCACCGGGGCGTTGAAGCTCGCGGCGAACCCGAAGGCCTCGGAGATGTCGCCCTGACTGGTGGCGCCGTCGCCGAAGTAGGTGATCGAGGCGCCGTCGGAGCCGTCGAACTGCAGGCCCATCGCGTACCCGGTGGCGTGCAGTGCCTGCGCGCCGACGATGATCGCGGGGGTTGTCATGTTGTAGTCGAACGGGTTCCAGCCCGAGTGCGTCGACCCCCGCCAGAACCGGAGCATGTGGGTGGGATCGACGTCGCGGCAGTACGCCACCCCGTGTTCGCGGTAGCTGGCGAAGACGAAGTCGCCGGGATCGAGGGCGCGTGCCGACCCGACCTGCGCCGCTTCCTGCCCCAGCAGCGGCGCCCACAGGCCCAGTTCGCCCTGACGCTGCAGCGCGGTCGCCTCCGCGTCGATGCGCCGCACCACGACGAGGTCCTCGTACAGTGCGCGCACCGCGGCGACGTCCACGTCGTCGACGTACCGGGAGTAGTCGGGATGATCCACTCGCGCACCGGTTTCGGTGACGAGTTGCACCACATCATCGTTGTCGAACACGAATACCTCCGAATGGGATGGAACGGGAGGCACCGCCGCCCATGTGCGACCGTTTCGGTCAGAATGATGTACTCATGCAAACATCGGGATCCAGCATGCGCAAGTGTTGTCTATCAAATTAAGCAGAATGCCCAACTCTCGGCATGGGGAGTGTGGGATACTGCGCTACATGACGAGACTCGATCGAACCGATGCCCGCCTGCTGCTCGCCCTGTGCGACGCCCCCCGCGCAACCGGCGTCCAACTGGCGACCCTGCTGGGGATGGCACGGAATACCGTGCAGGCACGAATGTCTCGCTGGGAGGAGCAGCGCGTGCTCGCGCCCGTGGACCGCTGCGTGTCACCCCGCGACCTGGGATACCCCCTGCAGGCGTTCGTCACCGCGGTCGTCGACCAGCACCGCCTCGAGGACGTCATCGAACACCTGCGGGACATCGCCGAGGTCGTCGAGGTCGTCGGCATCTCCGGAGCGGCAGACCTGCACATCGGCGTGGTCGCCGTCGATGCCGACGACCTGTACCGCGTCGCCGGCCTCATCCTCGCCGTGCCCGGGATCGAGCGCACCACGGTGTCCGTCGCCATGCGTGACGCCATCCCCTACCGGACCCGCCCACTGCTCGAGCGGATCGCCGAGGAGCGCTGACCCCGGGCGCATGCTCAACGACTCGCGGTGACCACGCGGGTATCGGCGTCTTCGGTACTGCGCGTGGCACTTACCCGGGATCTGAGGATGAGAACCAGCATCACGGCGACGAGCATGACCGCCCCCACGACCCACAGGCCGGCGCGCGAGTTCCCGGTGGCGTCGAACAGCCACCCGGTGACGTACGGGGCCCCGAAACCACTCAGGTTGCCCACCGAGTTCACGACGGCGATGCCTGCCGCGGCGCCGGCACCGGTCAGGAATGTGCTGGGCAGGTACCAGAACACGGGCAGTGCGCAGAACACACCGACCGCGTTGACGGTGACCGCGATCATCGTCGTGAGCGGCGACTGCATGTACAGGGCGACCGGGATGGAGACGGCTCCGATCAGGGTGGGGACGGCGACGTGCCAGATCCGCTCACCCGTCCGGTCGGAGTGCCTGCTCCACAACACCATTGCGACGGCGCCGACCGCGAACGGAACCGCGACGATCAACCCGGTGGTGAACAGCGAGAAATCGGTGGCGAACGTCTTCTTGAAACCGGCGACGATGCTGGGCAGGAAGAAGCTGAGCGAGTACAGCCCGTAGGTGATCCCGAAGTAGACGAGGCCCAGCATCCACACGCGGGAATCCGTCAGCGCCCGGCGCACCGACCCGTGGGAACCGGATTCCGAAGCCTCGGATTCGAGTTCGCGAGTGAGCCAAACCTTTTCGTCCTCATCCAGCCACGTGGCCTGCGACGGCCGGTCCGTGAGGTAGAACCAGGTGACCACCGCGAGCAGGACGGCGGGTATCCCCTCGATCAAGAACATCACGCGCCAACCGGACAGTCCGAACAGGCCGTCCCAGTATTGGATGATGGCGCTCGACAACGGTGCCCCGAGCGCCGACGACACCGGGAGCGCGAGAAGGAACAGGCCCATCAGCCGGACCCGGTAGGCGCGGGGAAACCACAGGGTCAGGTAGAGCAAGACCCCCGGGAAGAAGCCGGCCTCGGCGATACCCAGCAGCATGCGCAACCCGTACAGCGATCCCACATTGGGCACGAAGGCCATGGCGGCCGCGATGATCCCCCACGTGAGCATGATCCGGGCGATCCAGCGGCGTGCCCCGAACCTGTGCAGCGCGAGATTGCTCGGCACCTCGAACAGGAGATACCCGATGAAGAACAGCCCGGAGGCCAGGCCGAACATCGTCTCGGTGAGGCCGAGTTCCGCGCTCATGGTCAACTTCGCCAGCCCGATATTGGTCCGGTCGAGGTAGTTGACGAAATAGGCCAGGCCGAGGAACGGAATGAGCCGCCGGGCGACCTTCCGGACCACCCTCGCCTCGATCTCGGGTTTCTGCAGTACAGGCGACATGAATGTCTCGGCTTCCTGAAGAGTGGGCGCGCCCGACCGGGCGACGTGACGTGACGTGGACCACTCTATGAGTCGGATCAGCTCGAAACTATGGAGAAACCACACATGCGACACCGCGATGAATGGAGGGATCCTCAGCCGAACGTCTCCCCTGGGAAGCGGGTGTGGTGTCCCACCCGGACGGGGTTGTCCCCTATGCTGACCGGTGCAGCTGGTTCGCCCGGCACGGTCATGAGGAGCCCCGAAGACCGCACCAGGCGTCGAAGCACCGCGAATCCCTCCGGGGGTCTCGGGGTGTGAGAGGGAACCCGGTGAGAATCCGGGACTGTCCCGCAGCGGTGAGTGGGAACGACCGCCGTCATCATGCACTGGGCATTTTGCCTGGGAAGCGACGGCCACTAGGTCCGGTGGATGCCACCGGGTGCCCGCGAGTCCGAAGACCTGCCGACTGCGTCGGGCACGCCGTGCCCGACGGTCCACCGCCTCGGGGAATGGGCGTGTAGGCCTCCTCGTGTCGCAGCATGCTTTGTCTCGGGCTCGAGAGGTGTACTCGTTTCTGCCGGTGGTGGTCCTTCCCTGCATGCAACTGGAGAAACACCGTGACCACCCTCTTCACCGCGACCGTACTGGGATCACCTCGTATCGGTCGGAACCGCGAACTCAAGAAGGTCGTCGAGGCCTACTGGGCGGGCCGCGCCGACGCCGCCGCCCTGGCCGCGGTCGGCGCCGACCTGCGCCGGCAGACCTGGACCGACCTGCGCGATGCCGGGCTCGATTCGATCCCGGTCAACACGTTCTCGTACTACGACCAGGTCCTCGACACCGCCGTCCTGCTCGGCGCCCTGCCCGACCGTGTCGCCGGCATCGACGACGACCTCGACCGGTACTTCGCCGCCGCTCGCGGCACCGACAGCGTCACCCCGCTGGAGATGACGAAGTGGTTCGACACCAACTACCACTACCTCGTCCCCGAAATCACCCCGTCCACCTCGTTCGCCCTGGATGCGTCGAAGGTGCTCGGCGAACTCGGTGAGGCCCTCGAACTCGGCATCGCGGCCCGCCCGGTGATCGTGGGTCCGGTGACGTTCCTGCTGCTGTCGAAGGCCGTCGGCTCGGAGGCGCCGCTGCTGGATCGGATCGATGAGCTGGTGCCGTTGTATGCGGATCTGCTGACCCAGCTCCACGACGCCGGCGCCGAGTGGGTGCAGATCGACGAACCGGCCCTGGTCGCCGACCGCACCCCGGAGGAGATCGCCACCGCCAAGCGCGTCTACGACCAGCTGTCCGCCGTCGAAACCCGTCCCGCGATCCTGCTGGCGTCCTACTTCGGCAGCCTCGGCGACGCCCTGCCCGCGATCGCCTCGACCGGGGTCGAGGGCATCGCCGTCGATCTGGTCGCCGGATCCGACACCCTCGCCGCGGTTCCCGAACTGACCCGCAAGCACGTCGTCGCCGGTGTCGTGGACGGGCGCAACATCTGGCGCACCGACCTCGAAAACGCCCTGACCACCCTCGGCACCCTGCTCGGCAGCACCGGATCGCTGGCGGTGTCCACCTCCTGCTCGCTGCTGCACGTCCCGTACACCCTGCAGGCCGAGAAGAACGTGGACAAGGCCCTGCGGTCGTGGCTGGCGTTCGGCACCGAGAAGGTCCGCGAGGTGGTCACGCTGGCCACCGCGCTCACCGAGGGCCGGGAGACGGTGGACGAGGAGTTCGCGCTGGCCCGAGCGGCGGCCTCGACCCGCACCACCGACCCGCGGCTGCGCGACAACGCAATCCGCGCCCGGCTGGAAACGATCCTGTCCTCCGACCCCGGCCGCTCCCCCGCGGATCAGCGCCGCCCGGCCCAGGCCGCACTGGAGTTGCCGCTGCTGCCGACCACCACCATCGGCTCCTACCCGCAGACCACCGCGATCCGGGTGGCGCGGGCGGCGCTGCGCAAGGGTGAGATCGACGACGCCGAGTACCTGACCCGGATGCGCGCCGAGATCGCCGCTGTCGTTGCGCTGCAGGAGGAACTGGGCCTCGACGTCCTCGTGCACGGCGAGCCGGAACGCAACGACATGGTGCAGTACTTCGCCGAGCAGTTGGACGGGTTCTTCGCCACCGAGAACGGCTGGGTGCAGTCGTACGGGTCCCGGTGCGTCCGTCCGCCGATCCTCTACGGCGACGTGCGCCGTCCGAACCCGATGACCGTCAGCTGGATCACCTACGCCCAGTCCCTCACCCAGCGCCCGGTCAAAGGCATGCTCACCGGTCCGGTGACCATCCTGGCGTGGTCGTTCGTGCGCGACGACCAGCCGCTGGCGGACTCGGCGAACCAGGTGGCCCTCGCCATCCGAGACGAGACGGTCGACCTGCAGGGCGCCGGGATCCGGATCGTTCAGGTCGACGAGCCCGCACTGCGCGAACTCCTGCCGCTGCGGGCGGCCGAGCAGACCGCCTACCTGGACTGGTCGGTGGGGGCGTTCCGGCTCGCGACCTCGGGGGTCGCGGACTCGACGCAGATCCACACCCACCTGTGCTACTCGGAGTTCGGTGAGGTCATCGACGCCATCGCGAACCTGGACGCGGATGTGACGTCGATCGAGGCGGCCCGCTCGCACATGGAGGTCCTGGGTGACCTGAACGCCGTCGGGTTCGATCTCGGCGTCGGCCCGGGTGTCTACGACATCCACTCCCCGCGCGTGCCGAGCGTGGAGGAGATCGCAGCCTCGCTGAAGGAGGCGCTCGAAGCGGTTCCGGCGGAACGGTTGTGGGTCAACCCGGACTGCGGATTGAAGACCCGCGGTCCGGTGGAGGTGGAGGCGTCGCTGCGTAACCTCGTCGACGCCGCGAAGCTGGTCCGCGCCGGCCTCTGACACACCCCCTGTGAGTACTTGTTAACCGCCGGCGGTTAACAAGTACTCACGGGCCCGGGGCAAAGACCTTCCCCGGGTTCAGGATTCCGTGGGGATCGAGGGCGTTCTTCACCGATCGGTGCATGTCCAGCACGACCGGATCGAGTTCCTGGGCAAGACCTTCCATCTTCAGCAGACCGACACCGTGTTCGCCGGTGACGGTGCCGCCGAGTTCGAGCGCGGCGTCGATGATTTCCGCGAAGGCGGCCTGCGCGCGGGCGCGGGCAGGCTCGTCGTCGCGGGGTGTGATGAGCAGCGGGTGCAGGTTTCCGTCGCCGGCGTGTGCGATGTTGGCGATCGTGGTCTCGTGGGCGATGCCGACCTGTTCGATGCGTGCAAGCATCTCGGGGACAGCCCGTTTCGGAACGCACACGTCTTCGGTGAGAACCGGTCCGAGCCGCTCCATCGCCGGGTAGGCCAGGCGGCGCGCGGCGAACAACGCATCCGCCTCCTCCTGGTCGGTGGACACGGCAGACCATGTGGCTCCGGCTTCGTCGAAGCACGACAGCATCTTCTCCGCCTCCTGGTCGCCGATGACGCCCGCGGTGTCGATGCGGCCGAGGAGAACGACGTTCGCCTCCACCGACAGTCCCATCTTCTTCCACGCGTCGACGGCGATGAGGCACTGCCTGTCCACCAATTCGAGCGCCGACGGGGTGAGCCCCGCCGCGGCCACCGCGCTGACGGCCCGGCCCGCGTCGACGATGGAATCGAAGTAGCCGGCCACCGTGCGCTGCGGGTCTTGCAGCGGGCGCAACTTGACCGTGATTTCGGTGATGACGCCGAGCGTTCCTTCGGACCCGACCATCAGACCCGCCAGGTCGTAGCCGGCCACCCCCTTGGCGGTCTTGCGTCCGAGGCGCACGAGTTCACCGGTGCCGGTAACGATCTGCATGCCGAGCACGTAGTCGCGGGTGACGCCGTACTTGACGCAGCACAGTCCGCCCGCGTTGGTGGCGACGTTCCCTCCGATCGTCGACCACGGCGCGCTGGCCGGGTCCGGCGGATACCAGAGTCCGTGTTCGGCGCAGGCGGCCCGGAGATGATCGTTCACCACGCCGGGTTCGACGACGGCGTACCGCTCGAGGGGATCGATCTCCTTGATCGCGTTCATGCCCTCGAGCGCGAGGACGACGCAGCCGTCGGTCGCGTTCGCCCCGCCGGACAGGCCGGTGCCGGCGCCCCGCGTGACGACGGCGGTGTCGTGCTCGAGGCAGGCGCGCACGACGGCCTGGACTTCGAGCGCCGTTCGGGGCCGGACGACGGCGAGCGGCGCCGCGTACGGCGCCCACTCCGCCTCGTCGTGCTGGTACCGGGCGACGACGTCGGGGTCGCGCACGACACGATCCGCCGGAAGGGCTGCCAACAATGCATCGATCAACATGACGAGAACCAGTCCTTTGCGGCCTAGACGGTGATCGGGTTTTGTCGGACCGTGGGGTTAGTGTCTGGGGCATGGCGGGGAGGGTGGTGAAGCGTGCGTTCAAGTATCGTTTCTATCCGACTGCGGTGCAGGCGGAACAGCTTGCTCGGACGTTCGGGTGCACCCGGTATGTCTATAACCGGGCGTTGGCCGAGCGGACGCGGGCGTGGTCGCAGGAGCAGCGGCGGGTCACCTACGCGGACACCTCGAAGATGCTCACCGGATGGAAACGCGATGCCGAGACGGAGTGGTTGGCGGAGCCGTCGAAGGGACCGCTGCAGGAATCGCTGCGGCAGTTGCAGGGCGCGTTCGACAGGTTTTGGCGCAAGCAGACCCGCTACCCAAAGTTCAAGAAGAAGGGCCAGTCGAAGGAGTCGGCGACCTACTTCTCGAACTGCTTCACCTACCGGGGTGGGCAGATCCGGTTGGCCAAGCAGTCCGAACCCCTGGAGATTCGGTGGTCGAGGCCACTACCGGAGGGGGCGGTGCCGTCGCAGGTGACGGTGTCGCGCAATGCTCGTGGTCAGTACCACATTTCGATTCTCGTCGAGGACACGATCACCAAGGCCCCGTCGACCGATCGGGCGGTCGGGCTCGACGCCGGGATCACGAGCCTGTACACGCTCTCGACGGGGGAGAAGATCACCAACCCGCGCCAYGAGCGYASGGAYCGTGAGCGGCTGGCGAAGGCGCAGCGGGTGCTGGCCAAGAAGGAGAAAGGATCGCGTAACCGGGCGAAGGCCCGAYTGAAGGTCGCGAAGATTCATGGTCGGATCGCCGATCGGCGTCGCGATTATCTGCACAMACTTTCCACTCGTTTGGTGCGCGAAAATCAAGTGAYCGCCATCGAGGATCTGAGTGTGCGGAATATGGTGAAGAATCGGTCGTTGTCTCGGGTGATCTCGGATGCGGGGTGGTCCGAGTTCCGGTCGATGCTCGAGTACAAGGCCGACTGGTATGGGCGCCGGGTGGTGGCGATCGACCGGTTTCATCCGTCGTCGAAGACCTGCTCGGTGTGCGGGGCGGTCGCCTCGACGATGCCGCTGACGGTGCGGGAGTGGACGTGCCGATGCGGCGTCGTCCACGACCGCGACGTGAACGCGGCAAGGAACATTTTGGCCGTCGGACTGACGGTGGCAGCCTGCGGAGACGGTGTGAGACCACCTCGCACATAACGTGCGGGGTGGCGACTGTCGGTGAAACAGGAACCTCGGGACGCGAGTCTCGAGGGGAATCTCGGTCGTTCACGGCCGAGAGGACGTCAAGGTTCAAACGTAGCTGCGATCCGGATCGCGGCCAATGCAGGTTCCATCCATTCCAAGCCGGAGTGGACGCCCGACCACCACACCTTGGTGACCCGGCTCAGGCGCTGATGCCGCCCGTGAGGATGGCGGCGAGTTCGGCGTACGCGTGCGCGTCGTCGAGCCCGGTGCTGTCGCGGACCCCGCGTTGCTGGATGCGGACCATCATGGTGGCGGCGAGGTCGGCGGCGAACGCGGCGTGCACGTCGCGGAAGTCGCCGGCGGCGACGCCCTCGGTGATCAACTCCTGGACCCGACCGGCCGCGAACTGCGTGTTCCGTTCGTAGACCTCCCGTGCCGGGGGGAAGGCGTCGAGGTCGGCCATGAACTGGTCGGACGCGGCCGCGAGTGCGTTGCCGACGGCCGACAGGTACGCGGTGATCCGCTCGCGGGCCCCGCCGATCGGCTCGATGCGCGACTCGACGTCCTCGGTCGCGCGGCGGAAGAAGTGCACCGTGSCGGCCCGGACCAGCTGCTCCTTGCTGCCGGCGAGGGTGTAGAGCGTCGACTTCGAGCAGCGCAGCCGGTTCGCGATCTCGTCGAGCGTCAGGTGTGCGAACCCCTCGACCAGAAAGAGGTCGACGAGGGCGTCGAAGAGCTGGGTGCGCCGTCGGGTG
Source organism: Rhodococcus sp. P4_B6 (assembly GCF_056402215.1). Lineage (NCBI taxonomy): Bacteria > Bacillati > Actinomycetota > Actinomycetes > Mycobacteriales > Nocardiaceae > Rhodococcus > Rhodococcus sp. P4_B6. Next base: position 183,344 of record NZ_JBFUHV010000001.1, read on the forward strand.
GCGAAACCGGGTCGGGTGGGCTGCTCCATGACAGAAATAGTACTGGGAGGTGTCTTGCAGTACTATTTCGCAATCAGTACTCTGGGCCGTAATCCAGTACTGCTTTCCGTAGCCTTCTCGAGGAGACACCGTGGCCGTCGATCGTTTGCTGCCTACTGACGAAGCCCGTGACCTGATCCAGCTCACGCGCGACGTCGCCGACAAGGTCCTGACGCCGATCGTCGACGAGCACGAGAAGTCGGAGACCTACCCCGAAGGCGTGTTCGCCACCCTCGGCGAGGCCGGACTGCTGAGCCTGCCGTACCCCGAGGAGTGGGGCGGCGGCGCGCAGCCGTACGAGGTGTACCTGCAGGTGCTCGAGGAGATCGCCGCCCGCTGGGCCGCCGTCGCGGTGGCGGTCAGCGTCCACAGCCTCGCCTGCCACCCGCTGATGGCGTTCGGCACGGACGAGCAGAAGCAGCAGTGGCTCCCGGACATGCTCGGCGGCAACACCGTCGGCGCCTACAGCCTGTCCGAGCCGCAGGCCGGATCCGACGCCGCCGCACTGACCTGCAAGGCCGCCGCGACCGACGGCGGGTACGTCGTCAACGGCGCGAAGGCCTGGATCACGCACGGCGGCATCGCCGATTTCTACAACCTCTTCGCCCGCACCGGTGAGGGCTCGAAGGGGATCTCCTGCTTCCTGGTCCCGAAGGACACCGAGGGACTCACGTTCGGCAAGCCCGAGGAGAAGATGGGCCTGCACGCCGTGCCGACCACGTCCGCGCACTACGACGACGCCTTCGTGCCCGTGGAGCGGCGCATCGGCGCGGAGGGTCAGGGGCTGCAGATCGCATTCAGCGCACTGGATTCCGGCCGGCTGGGCATCGCCGCCGTCGCCGTCGGACTCGCGCAGGCGGCCCTCGACGAGGCCGTGGCCTACGCCCAGGAACGGACCGCGTTCGGCAAGAAGATCATCGACCACCAGGGCCTCGGGTTCCTGCTCGCCGACATGGCCGCCGCCGTCGACTCGGCGCGCGCCACATACATCGACGCCGCCCGCCGCCGCGACGCCGGCCTGCCGTACTCCCGCAACGCGTCCGTCGCCAAGCTCGTCGCCACCGACGCCGCAATGAAGGTCACCACCGACGCCGTGCAGGTCCTCGGCGGCTACGGCTACACCCGCGACTTCCGCGTCGAGCGGTACATGCGCGAAGCGAAGATCACCCAGATCTTCGAGGGCACCAACCAGATTCAGCGACTGGTCATCAGCCGCACCCTCGCCGCGAACTGACGAACCCACCCCCGAAAGGCCTTCCGCACATGACCACCTCCGTGATCGTCGCCGGCGCCCGCACCCCGATCGGCCGGCTGCAGGGCTCACTCGCCGGATTCTCCGGCGCCGACCTCGGCGCCATCGCCATCGAGGGGGCGCTCGGCAAGGCCGGTGTCGCCCCGGACCGGGTCCAGTACGTCATCATGGGACAGGTCCTCACCGCCGGCGCCGGGCAGATGCCCGCCCGTCAGGCGGCCGCGAAGGCCGGCATCCCGATGAACACGCCGTCGCTCAACATCAACAAGGTGTGCCTGTCGGGGGTCGAATCGATCATCCTCGCCGACCAGTTCATCCGGTCCGGCGCGTTCGACGTAATCGTCGCCGGCGGCATGGAGTCGATGAGCCAGGCACCGCACCTGCTGCCCGGTTCGCGCGGCGGTTTCAAGTACGGCGACGTCACCCTCGTCGACCACATGGCCCTCGACGGATTGCACGACGCATTCACCGACCAGCCGATGGGACTGCTCACCGAGGCGGGCAACGACAGGGACGTCATCGCCCGCGAGGACCAGGACGCGTTCGCCGCCCGCTCGCACCAGCTCGCCGCGAAGGCGTGGGACAGCGGAGTCTTCGACGACGAGGTCGTCCCCGTCGAGATCCCCGCACGCAAGGGTGAGAGCACCTGGCTGCGCCGCGACGAAGGCATCCGGCCGGACACCACCGCCGAAACCCTGGCGCGGCTGCGGGGCGCATTCCGAGCCGGCGGCACGGTCACCGCGGGCAACGCGTCGACCATCAACGACGGCGCCTGCGCCGTGGTGGTGATGAGCAAGGAGCGCGCCGAGGCGGAAGGCCTGACGTGGCTGGCTGAGATCGGCGAGCACGGGATGGTCGCCGGGCCGGATTCGGGACTGCAGTTCCAGCCGTCCGGAGCGATCGCGAAAGCCTGTGATGCAGCCGGTATCTCACCGACCACGTTGGATCTGATCGAGATCAACGAGGCGTTCGCCGCGGTCGGGATCGCGTCCACCCGCGAACTCGGCGTCGACCCCGAACGCGTCAACGTCAACGGCGGCGCCATCGCCCTCGGGCACCCCATCGGAATGTCCGGCGCCCGGATCACCCTGCACCTCGCGCTCGAGTTGCAGCGCCGCGGAGGCGGCACCGGCGCCGTCGCCCTCTGCGGCGGTGGCGGACAGGGCGACGCCCTGATCCTGCGCGTCCCCTGATCTCGCATCGCGGCCGCACCGCTCAGCGCGGCTCCGTTGACGCGATCCGGACCGCGAGGAGGAGATTGACGACGTCCTCCACCCGCCGAAGGTCCTTGCCGGTGCGCTCGGCGATCCGACCCAACCGGTAGTACATCGTGTTCACGTGGATCTGTAGCGCGGAGGCGGCCTCCTTCGCGTTCATGTCGTGGGCGACGTACGCCGTCAGCGTCTCGATGTAGATCGCGCCCGCCGACAGGTCTTCGGCGATGAACGCGCGCAACTGGGGCTCGACGAGTCGGCGCGCGGTCGGGTCCGCGCGCCGCACCAGGTAGTCCAGCGGCGAGAGATCGTCGAAGATCTGGACCTCGCGCCGGCCTCCCAGGTGGTCGCAGGCGACCTGAGCCTCCAGCAACGCTTCGGCCGTCTGGTCGAACCCGAGGTGCGTCGAGCTGATACCGATCGACGCTGTGGTCCGGGTCGTCCCGAGCTCGGTGGCTGCGCGAGCGACCTTCTGCGACAGGGCGCCGGGGCTGAGTCGTTCGAGCGGGACGAGTCCGACGAGTTCCTGCCGCCACGGCACCAACATCCCCGACAGATGCCGGGAGAGCACCCTGCGTGCGTCGAGGATCGGATCCGCGTCGTCCGCCTCCGAGCTTGCCCGGCAGACGATGACGACGAACCCGGCGCCGTCCGCGAGCCCGGCCCGGCGCATCGCCTCCAGGCGGACCGGTACGGCGGGCACGTTCCCCGCGAGCAGATCCTCGAGACAGTCGAGTGCGATGCGCTCCTGGTCGGCCACGAGATATTGCTGCGCCTGCAGGTAGGTGGTCGCGGCGGCGGAGCAGCCCGCCTCGATCGTGCGCATGAGGTGCTCGACCAGGCTCAGTGCCGTTTCCTGCTGCCCCTCCGTCGATCGGACGAATTCGAGAACATACGACCAGAGGACGATCTGCCCGATGCGAAACGCGTGAAGGAAGTCGATCAGGGAGATGCCGTGCGCGACGCGCTCCGAGGCGTGCCCGGACGTGAACGCGAAATCGTCGAGGCGCGGATTCCGTTGTTCGATGACGCTGGTCGTGAACACCCCGAAGACGGCGGTGACGTGGGCAACCACATCGTCGTACAGTCCGGTGGCGCGGTAGGACGGCAGTTCCGCCCAGATCGCGTCGGTGGCGGCTCGCGCGATCTCTGGATGGCGGTCGTGCACCCACTTCGCGAGATCGATTGCCGCGTCGTCGAACGGCCGCATCGCGCCGTGTGCTGTGGTCATCCCCACGACCTCCGATACTGTCCACCCGCTGTGGCCAGGCTACAGCCAGAATTCGGACCTTCGACACATTCCCACCAGGGGACTGTGGGCCGACCACAAACATCTTCGGTGTCGCACCACGATGAAGTGATGGCTGTCACGGCCTATGGTTGCCCGGACGACCCACGAGGCTCGCCGCCATTCGCGCGTGGGAGCCCGCCGCAATCTTCGAGGGAGAGACCCACGTGAGCTTCAAGAGCCCGTTTCCGGACGTCGAGATCCCGAACCTCAGTGTCTACGATTTCCTGTTCGGTCGGGTCGACCCGGCGGATGCGGAACGGCCCGCCCTGATCGACGGCGCCTCCGGTGCGGTCATCACCTACCGGTCGCTCATCGCCCAGATCGGCGGGGTGGCGGGGGCGCTGGCCGCCCGCGGTCTCGCGGTCGGTGAGGTGGTGGCCCTGCACTCACCGAACGTGCCCGCGTTCGCCGCGGTGTTCCACGGCATCCTGCGCGCCGGCGGCGTCGCCACCACCATCAACGCCCTCTACACCGCCGAGGACATCGCCAAACAGCTCACCGACTCGCACGCGAAGTTCCTGTTCACCGTCTCCCC